>JAGWTP010000099.1 GCA_028868895.1 Burkholderiales bacterium | reverse complement strand
GCATCAACGACAGCATGGGCAAGTACGTGGCCGAGCAGACCGTGAAACGGATGATCGCCGCGGGCCATTCGGTCAAGGACGCCCACGTCATCGTGCTCGGCATGACCTTCAAGGAAGACTGCCCTGACCTGCGCAACAGCAAGGTCATCGACGTGATCCACGAGCTGCAATCGTTCGGCGTGAACGTGCACGTGCACGACCCGCTCGCCGACAGCGACGAATGCCAGCACGAGTACGGCATCGGCCTGACTCCCTGGGAGCTGTTGCCCAAGGCGTCGGCCATCGTCGCCGCGGTCGGGCACAAGCCGTACAAGGAGATGGGCCTGCCGGCGTTGCTCGGCAAGCTCCAGGCGGGCGGCGTGTTCGCCGACGTGAAGTCGGTCTACGACCCCGCGCCGGTGCGGGACGCCGGCTTCGACCTGTGGAGGCTCTGATGCCCTACGAGGCGCTGCAATGCGCGCTGCGCGCGGCGCCGCGAACCTGGCTCGTCACCGGCGCGGCCGGGTTCATCGGATCGAACCTGCTGCAGACCCTGCTCGAGCTCGACCAGCGCGTGGTCGGCCTCGACAACTTCGCCACCGGGCACCAGCGCAACCTCGATGAGGTCGAGTCGGCGGTCGGTGCGCAGCGCTGGGCACGCCTGCGCTTCATCCGCGGCGACATCCGCGAGCTGAACGATTGCCGCTCCGCATGCGCCGGCGTCGACCTGGTGTTGCACCAGGCGGCGCTGGGCAGCGTGCCGCGCTCGCTGGCCGACCCGCTCGCGACCAATGCCGTCAACGTCGACGGCTTCCTGAACATGCTGGTGGCCGCGCGCGACGCGAAGGTCGGGCGCTTCGTGTATGCCGCGAGCAGCTCCACCTACGGCGACCACCCGGCATTGCCGAAGGTCGAAGACCTCATCGGTGCGCCGCTGTCACCCTATGCCGTCACGAAGTATGTCAACGAGCTCTATGCCGACGTGTTCGGTCGCAGCTACGGCCTGAAGAGCATCGGGCTGCGCTACTTCAACGTGTTCGGGCCGCGCCAGGATCCCGAAGGCGCCTACGCCGCGGTGATCCCGAAATGGATCGCCGCGATGATCGAAGGCCGGCCGGTGCAGATCTATGGCGACGGCAAGACCAGCCGCGACTTCTGCTTCGTCGCCAACGCGGTGCAGGCTAACCTGCTGGCGGCTTGCGCCGACCGCGACGACGCGTTGAACCAGGTCTACAACGTCGCAGTGGGCGACCGCACGAGCCTGAACGAGTTGTTCGAACTGCTGCGCGAGAACCTGGCGCCGGCCCATCCTCACCTGCGCGACGCACGGCCGGCCTACGGCGAGTTCCGCCCGGGCGACGTGCAGCATTCGCAAGCCGACATCACCAAGGCGGCGCAGCGCCTGGGCTACCGGCCGAGCCACCGGGTGGCCCAGGGTCTGGCGCAGGCGATGCCCTGGTACACGTGGCACGCCGCCCGGGCGACGACCCGCTGACCGGCTGGCCCGCAACCCGATTCGGATGCGTCGGTGATGCCCAAGCTGCACCCCCCGTTGCGCACCCTGGGGTCCGTCTTGCTGTGGCAGGCGTTGCTGCAGGCGTCGCTGCAGCCGCTCGCTGCGAGCGCTGCGCCGGTCCGCCTGGATGCCGCGACCCTGCGACCGCCCGGCCGGCCGGGCGACCTCGGGCAGGCCGCTGCGCCCGCCCCGATGCCCGCGCTTGTCGACCCACCGTCGCTGCCGGAGCTCTCGGAGTCGCCCGAGTTGCTGGACTTGCTTGGGCCCGCGGGTGCGCGGGCCAGGTCAGCGAGTCGAGTCGCTGCACCGCGGCCGGGCCTGTCCGCATCCCGGCCCGCGGACAAGGCCCAGGGCGACGCCACCGGGGCGGCGCGCACGCCTGCGAGCGCAGCCGTTTCGCAGAGCGCCGAGATCGACGCGGCATCGAGATCGCCGGCCGGCGACGAGATCGATCCCGACCTGAAAGACGCTGCCAAGGCCGCGCACCAGTGGGTCATGGAGTCGATGCCCTGGGCGCGGCAACTGAACTTCGGCGACGTGCCCTACCAGCTCGCCAACGAAGGCGCCGAAGCCCTGTCCAGGGTGCTGCCGCGCACGTGGCTCACCACCGGGCCGGAGGGGCCCAATGTCGGCGACACCCGGGAGTCGCGTTCAAGTGTCGGCATGGATCAGGCCCACCGCTTCAACCTTGTCGGCGAGGCTCTCAAATTCGCCAGGGAAGTTCTGGAACACCCGATGACCTGGCTGGTGATTGCGTTGATGGTCCTGGGCAAGCTCGCGGTCTGGATGGCCGGGCGCCACACGCGCGGGCGGCCCGCACGGCAAACGCCGCCACGGTAACCGGCCGATGCAAGGTATCGGGCAGATCCGGCCGGCGGGATCGACCGCCGCCTACGAATCACCCAGCGCTCGGCGATCGATGCCGTGCTTCTTGATCAGCTTGCCGAAGGCCCGGCGTTCCTTGCCGGCGATCAGCGCGGCTCGCGTCACGTTGCCGCTGGTCTGACGCATCACGGCGAGCAGGTAGTCGCGCTCGAACTGGCGTACGGCCACCGCCTTGGCGCGGCGGAAATTGTCGATGCCGCAGGCATCGACCGTGCTGTGCTCGAACGTGGTCGGATCGAGCGCCGCGTGGATCGTCAGGCCATCGGCCATCAGAACTTCACGGTGCACCCAGTTCTCGAGTTCGCGCACATTGCCCGGCCAGGCGTGGTCGCGTATCCAGGCCAGCGTGGACGGATCGAAGCGCCTCAGCGGCAACCGGTACTTGGCACACAGTTGCGCAACGAAATGCTGTGCCAATTGCTCCGCGTCGCCGGTGCGCTCCCGCAGTGGCGGCAGCTCGATGTGCAGGATCTTCAGGCGATACATCAGGTCGCAGCGAAAACGCCCTTGCTGCGTTGCGTCGGCCAACGGTTGATTGGTCGCGGCAACGAGACGGGCATTCGAACTCAGCTCGCGTGAGCTGCCCAGCGGCCGGTAGCGCTGGTCCTGCAGGAAACGCAGCAACGTGATCTGTGCCTTGGTGCTGAGGGCGTCGACTTCGTCCAGGAACAAGGTACCGCCGTGGGCCTCGGCCACCAGGCCGCGACGCGCAAGCTTGGCGTCGGTGAACGCGCCGCGCTCATGCCCGAACAGCTCGGCCTCGAGGAGATGGTCCGGCAGCGCACCGCAGTTCACGGGCACGAAGGGCCCGTTGCTGCGAACACCCCAGTAGTGCACCGCGCGCGCCGCCAGTTCCTTGCCGCAGCCGGTCTCGCCTTCGATCAGCACCGGCGCTTCGCTGGCCGCAACGCGGCGGATCTGCGCCAGCGCCGTCGCAAACGCCGCGGAGCTGCCGACGATCTCACCCTGCAGTTCGTCCTGCGGGCCGGGGGCCATCATGTTCACGGACATCGACCGACGCGACGCCACACAGGGCGGCCCGTCGAGCTGTTTGTGGAGGGGCCAAGCGTAGCGAGCCGCCGGGCCGCAGACCACCTACCAGCCTAGGGGGAACGGCGTGACGCCCGGCGGCGCACCGCCGTGCGTGTGTTACTGCTTGTTGCCCGGCGGCGAGCCGCCCGCGTCGACCGGCTGGCGATCCTCGGAGGCCGCCTCGGCGCTCTTCTCGTGCGGCTTCACGGTCGAGCGGATCACGATGAACTTGTTCAGCACGTCGAACCAGAACGGCGCCCCGAGCATCACCGCGAAGGCTGTCAGCAGCCAGCCGCACAACACTTCGAGCCAGTCCGCGCCGAGCCACTGCGCACGCCGACACAGCGAGCCGTCGAGCGGTACGCACAGTTGCGTCGGCAGCGGCAGCGCCTGACTGCCCGCCGCTGCCGACGCCGGCCGCCATGCCCGCCAGCCGATCGGCATGCCGACGCGCTCGAGCGCGCTCCTGGCGTTGCGCATCCGCTCGAGCTGAACCGCCGACGCCGGCTCGCCGGGCGCCGCGACGGTGCCCGCTTCCTTCACCACCACCTCGCGATAGGCCTTGTCGGCGGTGAGGTGCTGCATCACGTGCAGCGCGTCGATGTTCATCACCACGGCCGCGGCGAGGCCGAGCAGGAACAGCAACGCCTGGGTGCGCCGCTTGTACCAGCCGGAGGCACGGTCCATGGTGCCGTTGAACCAGCGCTCGATGTTGCTGCGTGCCGTTGCGAGGTCGCCCGCGGAGTGGTCGAGCGCGGCCAGCACGGCGCGCTGCAGGTGCGGCGAGGCCAGCGCCATCGCACTCTGGCGCAGCGCCGCCACCGACAGCGGACCCGGGTGCAGCGTGGCCGCGGCGGCCGTCGTGTCGGCACCGTCGCTCGACGTCGGGCCGCGCGCCACGCAGTCGAGCAGCGCCACCGCGAACTGCCCGGCCGGGATGTAGGACGGCAGATTGCGGCGCTGCGACAGGCGCATGTGCAGACTCTCCTTGCCGGGAGTCAGCCAGCTGCTGCGCAACTGCGCCGGGTCATAGTCGCCGGGAAACAGCGAATACAGCAACGGGTGACGCAGCAACTGGCCGGTGGTGGTGCCGTCCGGATCGGCCAGCAGCGTGCGCAACGCGCGCTCCAGGTCCATCGCCCGCCACTTGAAGATGCCTTCGAGCCATTCCTTGATCGCGGTGCAGATCAGGCTGACCGCCAGGAACAGAAAGGCCATGCCGATGGCGACTTCGAGGGTCTCGGAATTGAGCATGGTGGGCTCTCGATTTCAGGGCGCCGCAGGCGCGCGGTACTTCGACCTTCGCCGCTGCGTGCGCCGAGGCCCGCGGCCGTGCTCCGGTCCGTCGCGCGCCGCCTTTCACCCGTTCGATTTGGTGCGGGCCGGCGTCTTGTTCCTGACGGCGGGCGGCACAGCAGCCGCCCCGGGCGCATCGCGGTTCAAGGCCGCGCGGCTGCAGCTGTTGATCGGCTCGATCTCGCACAGGCATGGAGTGGCCGTGGGCTCGTTGCCGGCCATGGCGACGAAGCCGAGCGGCGCGTAGTGGTGCTCGATGCCCTGCGGCGGCCGCGCCTGCCACTGCGGGTTGCCGTTCGCGTCCGGTGTGGAAGGCCACTCGATGCTGCCGCTGGCCACGCGCGCCGGGATCAGCCAGTAGTCGCCGCTGCGGTAGCTGCCAGCCGCGGCGAACTGGACCTGGATGCCGTCTTCCAGATCGAGCCAGTGCGGGTCGGTGGCGCCGGCCTCGACGAGCGGCACGGCGCCCTGGTCGAGCCGGGTGTCGTCGGTCTCGGTCTGGTCCCAGCGCCGCACCTTGGGCTTGATCGCGCCGGTCGCGAGCGCGATCGTCTGGCCGCTCGGCACCGAGGCCGGGTCGACGCTGAGCCGGTCGCCGTCGACCTTGGCGAGCTTCACGAGCAGTCCCGGCACGCCGGCCAGGTCATTCGATTCGTCGGCCAACTCGACCCAGCCTCCGGCGCTGAAGCCGCGTGAGCTGGAAACGACGAGGTCGTTGCCTTCGGTGCCGAGCCAGCGCGTGGCCACGCTGCCGTTGTCGCGCGACCACTTGAACGTCGGCGCAGCGCCCAGGGCGCTGCCGCGGTGCACTTCGACGCGATACAGCTGGTTCTCGACGCCGCGGTACAGCGCATCGGGCGCGAGCACGCACGGGTCCTTGAGCTGTTGGCCGGGATCGAGGCGCGCGGTCATCTGCGCGTCGCTCAGCCCGTGAAGGGCGTCGAGCGGCGCCGTGCAGTCGTCGCCGCCCTGCCCGTCGGCATTCGGCGTGAGCAGCGCGATGTCGTCGGCAAGCCGGGCGCGCTGCGCCTGCAACGCGGCGCGCTGGTCGGCGCTCAACAAGGCGTTGGGGTCGGCGAGCTTCGCGTCGATCGCGTCGCGCCGCGCCGCGATCGATGCGAGCAGCGTGGCGCGCGCCATGCCGCGCACCTGCCACACGACCTTGGCGCGGGTGCAGGTGTCGGGCCCGCCGAGCGCGCTCTCGCGGATCGCATCGTTCTCGATCCAGCTGACATGCCGCTCCCAGACGTCGAGGTAGAGCCACAGGTCGCCCGTCGGCGTCTTCAGCCACTGCAGTACCGGGTCGGTGGTCGGCGGCGTCAAGTCGGGCTGCAGCGCGTAGTCGCATTCGGCGTCGTTCTCGACCAGGATGCCGTCGACGTAATAGCGCCCGGCGCCGATCTTCAGCACCGGCGGCGCGGTGGCCGCAGTGACCAGGCTGAGCCCGAAACCGAGCGCATCGGCCGGTCCGCCACACGGGCCGATGAGGTCGCGCGCGAGCGTGCGCAGGCAGTGCAGCAGGATCGCGCCCTCCTCGTTCGGGTCGGCGTCGAGCGTGACGCGGCCCTGCTGCAGCAGAACACGGCTGAAGTGGTTCTTGGCATCGAAGCTGAAGCGTGAAAAATCGCCCTTCATGTGCTTGTCCCTTTCAATGGTCGAAGTGTTCAGCTCGCGAACACGATGCCGACGTTCATGCCGGCCGGCGTGTACTCGGTCAGGCGCGTGCGCAGGTTGGCTTCGCGCTGCGGCTGGTAGAGGTCGTGGTAGACGCCGAGCTCCGATTCGTCGTCGGCACCGCGGGTGATCTCGACCGCGCAGCCCGGGCCGAGTTGCGCGTACGCCGGGCGCCCGTAGCGGCGCGCGCTGAACTGCGGCTCGACGCGCAGCGTCTCGTTCGCGATCTCGCTGGCCTGCCTGGCCGCGTCGTCGGTGACGCGCGCCTTCACCGCGGCGACCACGCCGTCGGGCTGGCAGTGGTAACGGCGTGGCGTGCGGCACTCGGTGGGCACCCAGCAAAAGCGCATGCAACCGATCTGGCGCCGCGCCACGTTCACGCAACCGGAGAAGATGCAGTTCTCGCCCAACGCCATGGCGTGCACGTCGACGATGCCGAACACGGTGCAGCGCTGGATCGTCAGCGTGGCGTGGGCCCAGCTGGCACCGGGCGCGCCGATCGCCTGTCGCTGGGCCGAGGTCGCGTCGACGATGCTGTCGGCGATGCACAGCGCGATCGGGTCCTGCCGCACCTCGTCTTCGTGGACCTGGATCGCGCCGACGATGCTGTGCTCGATGCGCACGCGCGCGCGCACGTTGCTCAGCGCCAGGCTCGGTTCGGCGGGCCGCTTCGGTTCGCAGTCGCAATCGATGCCCCAGCCCGGCACCAGCGTGCAATGGCGGATCACGACCTCGCCGCCACAGGTCGATGCGCCCTCGCCTGGCGTGGCGCCCAGTATCTGCACCGGCCGGCCGGTGACCAGCAATCCGTCGAGCGTGATGCGGCTGCCTTCGCCGAGCGTCACGGTCAGTGCATCGGGCAGGTCGGTCTGCCAGTCGATCAGGCGCAGCACCGGGCGCGTGCGATTCGCGGCGCGCAGTTGCAGCGTCTGGTGGTCGGCGAGCACGATCTCGATCGGCTCCACGTAGACGCCGCTGGCGGCGAACTCGATCACCGCGTGCTGCGGCCGGTCGTGCTGCCACTGTGCCAGCGCCTCACCGACACGGCGATGGGTTTCGCCCTCGCCGACGCGGTAAAGCTCGAACGCCTTCGCCGGCGGCAAGGCCGGCGGCACGGCCGGCTGCAGGATCGGCCGCCCATATTCGCCGCCACCGATGTCGGCCGGGAAGCCGTAGTGGTAGCTGACACGCACACCCTTCTTGGGCAACTGGCTGGGCGGGAACGCGAGGCGGCCGAGCACCGGATCGACGGCAATGCGGTTCAGCGGCGGCACGTAGCGCCAGTCGCTCAGATCGGCGGCAAGCAACTGCGCCACCGGCACCGGGTCGCTGCCGGTCAGGCCGCCCCAGCCGTCGACCCGGATCGATAGGCTCGCATCGACGCCCACGAAGTCAGCGATGCGCGCATCGAATGCCGTACGCCGGATCGGCACCGGCAGGTCGAGTTCGCCGGCGATGCGCGTCGGGTCGGTCTCGGGTTGCGGCCTCACATACAGCGGCGCGTCCTGGCCGAGCACGCTGAAGCTGAAGCAGTGCGGGCCGGATTCCTCGATGCAGCAGGCCGGCGTCAGCGTCACCGAGCAGCTGCGCAACCGCCAGACGAACACGCCGACGCTCGGGATGTTGCAGCGCCCGCGCGTGCGCTGCGAGCCGATGCGGCGCAGGTCGACGCTGTGGGTGATGCGGTCGAACGGCCCGTCCAGCAGCTCCAGCGCCTCGACCTGCCGCAGATCGACCGTGCGATGGCGATCCGGATGCAGGTGCTGCAGGTTCTGCGCCCAAGCCAGCAGCTTGAAGAACTCCACCGCGCGCGCCGGCCAGCCGCCGATGTCGTTGGCGAGCTGCTCGAGCAGCGCGAGCGTGCCCTTGCGGCGCCGATAGCGGATCGTGTTGGCGACCTCGCGGCGCGGTACCAGCACCCGCGGTGCCTCGCAGCCCGGGCCGTCGGCGGGCGCTCCGGCCTCGGCCACCGGCCGGTAGCCGACCAGGTCGCCGAGATAGGGCACGGCCCAGTCGTCGGCGGTCTCGATGAACTGGTTCTCGTAAAGCTGCGCGATGTCGTCCTCGACGACGTTCACCTGCTCGGCGATGACGCGCAGCAGCGCCTTCAGCGGGTAGCCGCGCTCGGCGTCGCGCATGCGGTGCACGGCGGGCAACAAGGCATAGAGGCGGTCGACGCGCGGGTCGGTGGCGATGTCGGTGTTCATGGGATCTGATTCAGGACGAGGGTGTCGGAGACGCCGGGCATGAACATCACCAGCTCGGCGGGACGCAGCAGGCCGCGGTCCGACCCGCCGGGCCAGGCATCGACGTTCGGCGGCAGCCGGTCGGCACCGGTGGCGGCGGGTCCGACGATCGCGCTGACGGCGGCAGCGATGTCGTCCTGCGTCAGGAACCGGCGCGTGCGGTGCACGTGGCCGTTCGCGTCGCGGGTCACGCTGTCTGCGCTCTGTGCGATCGCGCCGAATGCGTCCATGTCGACATACGCCACGCCGCGCACGCCTTGGATTGCCGCGATCACCTCGCACAGCAGCGCCGGCTGGCCGAGCGCGCGCCGGTCGAAGCCGAACGCATCGAGCAGCCGCGCGCGCACGGCGACGACCACCGACTCCCACCCGAAGTCGGGCAGCAGCTTGATCCTGGCGCTCAGCACCAGCGCCTTCAGGTCGCGCGCATCCACGCGCAGCGGCAGGTCGGGGTCGCCGGCCGCGCGCAGTGCAGTGAGCAGGTTCTGGTACAGGTCGGAGCTGGCGTCGATCGGGATGTCGTCGACACCGGCGATCGTCAGGTACACGAGCTGGCGCTGGCCGTCGCTGACCTGCAGCGCGATCGCCTTGGCGATGCCGGCGTAGCGGCGCGTGAAGTCGGCGTAGTCGGGCACCGAGACGAGCCGGTCCAGCGCCATCACCGACAGCGGTGCGTTTTGGCGCGCGAGGTCGCGGCTTTCCTTGTCGGCGCCGCCCGACGCCCGCAACGGGTTCACGACCGACTTGACGCCGAGCGGGCGGGTCTGCAGCAGCGTGATCTGCCCTGCCTTGACGTTGCCGGGCCGGCCGATGCCGTTGCGGTACACCGCGCTCACGTTCTGCACGCCGGTGGGCAGGCGCGCACCGCGCACGCCGTTGCCGAAGCTCAGGCTCGTGACCCCCGCGTCGTTGGTGAGCGTGACGAAGCGGCGGTCTTTCGGGCCGAGCCCGGCCAGCGAGTCGGCCTCGTGCCATTCGACCTCGTTGACGCGCACCGTCAGCGTGCTGCGTGCGCCGGCCGCGGTCGGCGCCGCCACGAAGGTCAGTGGCGGCTGCTTGAGCGTGAACGACTGCAGCGCCTGCGCGCCATCGCCGCTGCCCAGCGCCTCGTGGCGCGTCTCGCCGTTCGTCGCCTTGACGACGTTGCCGTGGATCGTCAGCGTCTCGCGCTTGTAGGCGTAGGCCAGGTCGGTGGCCAGGATCAGCGTCGTGTGCACCTGGTCACCGGGGCGCTGCGCGTCGTAGCTGTGGCTCAGGCCCGAGATCATCTGCAGCTCGGCAAAGGTGACGCCGTCGACGTGCTCGATGTCGGCGCGCTCGCCCCTGAGCACGACCCAGCGGCCCGAGGTCAGGCCGTCATACAGACCGTCGAGCGTGATCTCGCGGGTGCGGACCGCGCCGGTGATCGGCTCTTCGACGAGTGTGAGCGGTTCGCTCTGGACGTAGAGCTTGGTGCGGCGCAGTTCGGTGATTTTTTCGGTGGG
The DNA here is from genome assembly GCA_028868895.1 of Burkholderiales bacterium. Classification (GTDB taxonomy): domain Bacteria; phylum Pseudomonadota; class Gammaproteobacteria; order Burkholderiales; family Burkholderiaceae_C; genus LMDS01. The sequence goes on along the minus strand of JAGWTP010000099.1, from coordinate 3,533 downwards.
CGAGAACGAACGCCAGCTCTTGTCGTTCTGCCTTTGCAGTTCAAGCTGCGTGGTCTGGCCGCTCAGGCCATAGGCCGTGCGCGGCGATGTCGTCGCCTGTGTGATGCGCCGGACCTGGCGCACGCCATTGAGTTCGGCCAACAGATAGCCGCCGGCGACGACGTTCTCGTTCGCCTGATCGAGGAATGCGTTGTCTTGCGTCTCGTCAGACATGTTCAACACGTCGTCCTTCGCGTCGGCGTAGGTCCAGTCGGTCCATTGGTCCTGCGCCTTGAGCAGACCCGGCGGCAGGCCGGGATCGCTGGCTGCCGTCGTGTATGTCGGCAGCTTTCCCGCCGTGGCCCCGAACAGCGAGGCTCGCGCGCGCATCGCGTACACCGCCTTGAGCGCGGCCGTCGCCGGGTTCAACGCGGCGCCGCGCCATGCGGTGTAGTAGCTGCGCTTCAGGTCGGGCGCGAAGTTGACGAGCAGCTGGGTTCCCGCATCGGCGTACACGGGGGCCTGGAGCCCCTGCGCCGACAGGGCTCGCGGTTGCGCGCCGACCGCCGCCTGGGTGGCGACGCTGCCGGTGGGCAGGAAGGCCTGGCCCAGGTTGCGTGACAGCCGCAGGCTGTTGCGCACCTGCGGCACTGCCGGCTCGAGCAGCCCGGTCGCGAAGTCGGCCGGGGTCGTGACACCGACGGTCACGATGCCGAGCGTGGTCAGCGCGTTCGTGATATCGGTTTCGAGCTGGACGAGCGTGGCTTCGACGTCCGCCTTCAACGCGACGCCGTTGGCAGCGGCGCGCACTTTGCCGATCCACTGCTGCGGCGGCGACGCCGCGCCGAGACGGCTCTGGCTTTGAAGTCCCTGCGCCGCCAGCACGACCCGTTGCTCAATGCTGGGCTGCGCCATGTCGACGAGCAGCACCACCGCATCGAGCCACGCCGACAGCAGCGGCACGCAGGCCGCGAGCGCCGGCAGCGGCCGCAGCGAGACCGTGCTGCGCTGATCCGCGAACTGGGTGTCCACGCTGGCCACGTTGCGCACCACCGCGCTGGAGCCGTCGTCGTTGAAGACCAGCAGCAGCGTGTCACCGGCCTTCAGGTTGGTGTTGACGCCGGCCACGCTGATCATCGCGATGCCCAGCGCGTTGGCCAGCGTGATGTTCTGCGGCTGGTGCAGCCGCACCTGCAGGTTGTTCCATTCGCGCCGCGCGAGCAGCGCGTCGCTGGTCTCGAAGGTCTGCGCGGTTTCGTCGGGGTCGGGCACGCTCTGCGAGCGCGCACCGGCGGCGATGGTGACCGGCTCCTGCTGGTTGTCGTCCAGCGTGTAGGCGAGGAAGGCCGTCGCCGCCACGCCCGGGCGCAGCGTGTAGCCGACGAGCCGCGACAGCTCGAGCACGCTGCGCCGTTCGGTGGCGGTGCGCAGGTAGGCCTCGTTGGCGTTGCGCTCCTGGTAGAAGGCAAGCACGTCGCCGACGGTCGCCCAGGCATCGAGCAGCGCGATCGACGGGTCGCCGGGGTCGCGCGTGGTCAGCCCCTGCAGCGGGCGCAGGTGCGCGAGCGGCTGGCCGCCGGCGCCCAGGCCGTCGACCTCGATCGTCGACAGCCGTGCCTGCATGGTCTGCAGGAAGCTCGCGTGCGTGCCGACGCGGTAGTTCAGCGCCGGCAGGCCGGGCCGGTTTTCGACGCTTTGCGGCGTCAGCACCTGCACGCCTTCGCAGCAGCCGCAGGGCTGCGTCGCGCAGCCGCACGTGACACAACTCATGACACGCCTCCGAACTCGAACGAAGATTTCATGCAGATCCTCCTAGCGCCCACCGCGCACGTCGATCAGCAACTGGCCGCGCTCGGGGTGGTTCGGGTCGTTGTCGAGCTGGGCGATCTCGAACGCGGCCAGCGGCAGCACGCCGTTCTCGATCTCGTGGTTGGGCGCCGCGAACAGCCGGTGGAACTCGGTGACCGTTGCGCACTCGACGCCGGGCACGGCTTGGGCCGCGGCGATGATGCGGCTGAGCGGCACGCTGTCGCCCAGGCTCAACGCGTCGGGGTGGAAGTAGCCGCGGGTGCTGCCCGGCCCGCGCCGCGCGCCGAAACGCACGAGCAGCGCCGCCTTCACGTGGCCACGGTCGTGACCCGGCAGTGCGCAGACCTCGAGGTGCAGCTTCAGCGGCACGTAGCGCGCCGCTTGCACGCGCAGGTCGTGGCCGACGCGTCGGTAGCGGTACAGCTCGCCGGTGATCGCGCCGAGCAGCGCCGCGTCGGCACGCTCGGTGCCGAGCGGGTCGATGGCCACGTCGGCCTCGTACCAGCTGCCGGTCCAGGCCAGCCGCGCCGCAGCGCGCTGCAAGGCCGCGTTGCGCTCGGCCAGCGCGGCGTAGTCGGCCGCTGTGATGGCGCGCTCGATCTGCTGGCGGAACGCGCCCGGTGCGAACAGGCGCGCCTCCTCGATCGGCTCGGCATCGATGCCGCCGACCGCGGGCAGCGGATTGCGAACCTTGATCTCGACCCCGTCGAGCGCGATCTTGTTCAGCACCAGCACGCAGATCGACTCGGCGCCCACGTTGCCGGCCGCGCCGCCGCCGCTGCGGTAGTGCGCGGTGAGCTGGCGGCCGACCTCGGGCCGGCGGCCGAGCTCGCCGTCGCCGAAACGCAAATGCGCCGCGCCCCGGTTGTCGGTCTCGACGACGAGGTCGCGGTCGTCGGGGCCGCTGGCGAGCAGATCGGTCTTGGCGCTCCAGCTCGCACGGGCGTCGTCCGTCAGCGTCAGCGCGGGCACGGCACGGCGCGGCTCCTGCCTCAGGCTCCTCGATGCGGGCGCGGCGGGCTCGGGCAGCGGCTCGCGGTACACCAGCGGTGCCTGCGCGAGCACCGGCCGGTAGCGGCCCGACCGCACCTGCACCTCGCCCGGCTCGCCCTCGCATTCGCAGCACGGCGTGCTCTGGACGCCGGGCACCGGCGGCAGCGGCTCGTCGACCTTGCGGCCATGGTCGACGAGGACGATGTTGCCGCGCGCGACCGTGATGTCGGCAAGGTAGGCACACTCGGGCGCCGCGCCGAGCGCCGACAGGCACAGCGCGAACGGCAGCGCGTCTGCAGTGGCCCAGGCAATCTCGACCAGCGGCGTCGGCAGGCGCTGCGCAAGCTCGCCGCTGCCGAGCGTGACCGGGTACAGCGTGTCTTCGGCGAGCGTGGCCTGCGTCACGCGCACGGCCCAGCGCCGCAGCGGGTCGGCATCGGCAGCCACGCCGGTCTTCGCGCCGAGCACCTCCTCGAAGATCAGCACGTCACCGGGCTGGATGTTCAGTGCGCGCGTCGCCACGGCCTGCGCATCGACCGGCGGCAACCAGGTGTCGAGCAGCGTCGCGCGCGTCGCACCGGCGAGCAGGCAGCACTCGCGGGCGCCCCAGGTGTAGAGCGAGATCGCGTTGTGCGCCGCGCGCGGCTTCAAGGTCTGCGGCGGGTTCGAGAGCAGCGGCTCGTAGCACTCGTAGCCGCTCGGCGGCAGCTTGTCGAGCTGCTCGATCGAGATCACCGCCTGCGTCGCCGTGG
>JAGWTP010000098.1 GCA_028868895.1 Burkholderiales bacterium | reverse complement strand
TGCGCTCTATCCTATTGATTTCATTGGATGTTCTGCGAGACATCCACGTTTCACGCCCGCTTCGATACCCACTTCTTCTGTCGATGGCAAGGCCGGCGTAACGGGCTGGGTGGGGGCCGATGCGCAAGCGCGGGCGCATCAGAACGCTCGGGCGGCTGGCTCGGGCCAACGCTGCCGACGCAGCGCCGCGGCGGAGCAAGGCTTGGTGTACGTGGCACGTATTATGAGCCGCCCCGGCCGGCGCGAAGTCCGGCCGAGAGCCGCATCCGGCAGCCGCCGCGCGGGGCGTCGAAGGCCGCGGCAAGCGCGGTCTGCTCAACCGAACGGAGACCCTTGCGATGGACGTGGTGCGCCGAATCCGAACCTTCAATGCCGGCCGCGACCCCGAACGTCTGCAGCTCAAGTACCGTGCGATGCGCGGCAGCGCGTTCGCGTTTCTGCGTGGCACCTGCCACCTGTTCTACGACCGCCTGCCCAGTGGTGGCGTGTTCAAGTCGGCGCCGCGCGTCTGGGTGTGCGGCGACCTGCACCTGGAGAACTTCGGCAGCTACAAGGGCGACAACCGGCTCGTCTACTTCGACATCAGCGATTTCGACGAGTCGGCGCTGGCGCCCGCCAGTTGGGACCTGGTGCGCTGGCTCACCAGCCTGCGCATCGGCGCCGAGCGTCTCGCGCCGGGCCATGCCGAGATGGGTGCGCTGTGTCAGGCCTTCGTCGATGCCTACGGTTCGGCGCTGGCACTGGGCAAGGCGTATTGGGTCGAACGCGACACCGCCACCGGCCTGGTGCGCGAGTTGCTCGACCGCCTGCGCGATCGCGACCGCGCGCACTTCCTCGAAGGCCGCACCACGCTCAAGGGCCGGCAGCGCCGGCTGCGCGTGGACGGCCAGCACGCACTGGCGGCCACCGCGGCGCAGCGACGCGCGGTCACCGAGTTCATGCACGACTTTGCCCAGCGCCAGCTCGATCCGCCGTTCTACAAGGTGCTCGACGTGGCACGCCGCATCGCCGGCACCGGCAGCCTCGGCGTGGACCGGTACGCGATCCTGGTCCGTGGCAAGGGTTCGCCCGACGGCAACTACCTGCTCGACCTCAAGCAGGCGCTGCCGTCGTCGCTCGCGCCGCACCTGAAAACGCCGCAGCCGCCGTGGCCGACGCCCGCACATCGGGTGGTCGAACTGCAGCGCCGGGTCCAGGCCGTGTCGATGGCGTTTCTTCAACCGGTCGCCATGGGCGGCAGCGCCTACGTGCTGCGCGGCCTGCAGCCGAGCGAGGACCGGATCGCGCTCGATCGGGCCGGCCGCAAGGGCGCCGACCTGCCCGACCTGGTGCGCGTGATGGGCCGCATCGTTGCCTGGGCGCAGCTGCGCAGCGCCGGCCGCGACGGCTCGGCCGGGGCCGACGAGCTGATCGACTGCGGTCGGCGCAACAAGTGGAAGGCGCCCTTGCTCGCCGCCGCGCAAGACTGCGCCGAGCAAGTGCGCCGCGACGCGGCGACCTACAACGCCGCGTTCGACGACGGAGCCTTCGGTGCCTGACCTGCCGGCGGCGCCGATGGCGCAGAGCCCGGGCGCGGCACGCTGGCACGATGTCGGCGCCGGCCTGTGCGTGGCCGGCCTGCTGATCCCCGAAGCGGTGGCCTACGCCGGCCTGGCCCGCCTGCCGGTGGTCCACGCGCTGACCGGGTTGATGGTCGGCCTGGCGGTCTACGCGCTGTTCGGCGGCAGCCGCTTCGCGATCGTGTCGCCGACGTCGTCGACCGCGATCCTGTCGGCTGCCGCGGTGGCGTCGGCGGGCGCCGCGGCAGGCGTCGACCGCCAAGCCTACAGCCAGGCCCTGTTCGCGCTGGTGCTGCTGGCCGGTGCGGTGTTGATGGTGCTGGCCGCGGCGCGCCAGGGCCAGTTGTCGGCGTTCGTCTCGCGCCCGGTGCTGCGTGGCTTCGCGTTCGCGTTGGCCATCACCATCGCGATCAAGCAGCTCCCCGACGCGATGGGGTTCGCGTTGCCCGCCGGCGCGCCGTCCGACCCGCTGCACCTGCTGCTGTTCGCGGCCGGGCATGTGCCGGCCTGGCACGGCCTCACGATCGCGGTCGCGCTGCTGGCCGCGCTCGCCATCGCGGGCCTGCGGCGCTGGCCGCAGGTGCCGGCGTCGATGCTCGTGATCGTCGCGTCGATCGTTGCGGCACACCTGCTGAACCTCAAGGCGCTCGGCGTGCAGGAGGTCGGCGCGGTGCAGCGGCCGTCGCTGCAACCGGGGCTGCCCGATCTGCCGCTGGCCGAATGGCTGCGCCTGGGCGAACTGGCATTCGGTCTGGCGGTGCTGGTGTTCGCCGAATCGTGGGGCAGCATGCGCAGCCTGGCGCTGGTGCACGGCGACACGCTCGACGCCAACCGCGAACTGATGGTGACCGGCGCCTGCAATGTGGTGTCGGCATTGCTGCAGGGCATGCCGGTGGGCGCGGGGTTTTCGGCAACTTCCGCCAACGCGTCGGCCGGCGCGGTCAGCCGCTGGGCCGGCGTGGTCGCGCTGGTGGTGATCGTGGCGGCACTCGCCTTCGCGCTGCCCGCGCTGCACCTCCTGCCGCGGCCGGTGCTGGCGGTGGCGGTCGTCGCCGCGCTGTGGCACGCGCTGAACCCGCGGCCGCTGCTGGCGGTGTGGCGCATGAACCGCGACCGCGTGCTGCTCGTCGGCGCGGTCGCGGCGGTGCTCGGCTTCGGCGTGCTGTACGGCATGCTGATCGCGATCACGCTGTCGCTGCTGGCCACGCTGCGGCGCTTCGGCCAGCCGGTGGTGCACGAACTGGGCGAACTCGACGCGTCGCGCAACTTCGTCGTGCTCGACCACCACCAAGGTGCCGCACCGGCACCCGGGCTGCTCGTGCTGCGGCCCGAGGAGCCGCTGTTCTTCGCCAATGCCGAGCGCGTGGTGGCCGACGTGATCGAGCGCACCGCCAGACGCGCCGACGTGCGCACGGTCGTGCTCAGCCTGGAGGAAAGCGCCGATCTCGACAGCACCGCGGTCGAGTGCCTGCTCGAACTCGACCACCGCCTGCGCGAGCGCCGGGTCCTGCTGGTGCTGTCGCGCGTCAAGGAGCCGGCGCGCGAACTGCTGCGGCGCTGCGACCCGCAGCGCCTGGGCCGCGACGATCGCCTGTACTGGAGCGTGGCCGACGCGGTCCAGGCCCACCGGCAGCCCTGACCTCGCGACCCGCTTCAGCTGCCGATCTGGTGGCTGACGGCGTTTTGCTGCTGGTTCAGCGTCTTCTGTTCGAGCTTCGTGATGTGGCCGCCGTGCTGGCGGGCCATCAACCGCTCCTCGCGACGGATCTGGCGGTCGTCGCGGTGCAGCGCCACCGCCTGCGGCCGTGTCAGGTCGCCTTCCTTCACTTCGGTGCGGATGCGGTGGTTCTGCACCGCCAGGCGGTGGTTGACCTGCTCGCGGCGCGGGTGGGTCTTCTGCCACGCGTTGTCCTTCGGCTCGGCGGCCATCGCGCTGGACGCGGCGGCGCCGACAAGGCCCACGAACAGGGTGAGTGCGGCCAGCCTGGAAGCGTTCGTCATGATCGATCCTTTGTGTGTTGAAGAAGCGCAGGCGACGGTGCCTGCGTGCGGTTTCAACGAGCCGGCCGCGGCTTCGTGCACCGGCTTTGCAGTACTTCACCGGCCGGCGTGCATCGTTCACGCCGTGGCGCCCGCGGCCCCCACACCGCAGCGCCTTGATGTCGATCAATCGACGACCGCACCTGCGCTGCCACGCTAAGTCCGGGTTAAGTCTTGCAGGTGATGCTGCTCGCCGTACCCACCGCATACACCGGAAGGCTTCGCAACCCATGTCGAACCGCACACTCGCCGCCGTTGTGCTGGCCGGCTCATTCGCCGTCTCGGCGCCGATCGCGCTGGCGCAGACCCACGCCGCGCCGATCGCCGCGCCACAGCAACCGATCGCCGCCGAAAAGAACCCGCCCGGCGACATCCCCGACAACCAGGCCTTCGTCGCCTACACCTCGCCACTGGGGTTCTCGATCAAGGTGCCCGAGGGCTGGGCGCGCCGCGAGAGTGCGGGTGCGGTGAGCTTCAGCGACAAGTACAACGCGCTGCAGGTGGTGATCTCGGCGCGTCCCGCGGCACCCACGCTGGCCAGCCTGAAGGCCGTCGAGATCGCCGCGCTCGAGCGCTCGCCGAAGGCGGTTCGCATCGCCGGCATCAAGCCCGTCACGCTGCCCGCGGGGCCGGCGTTCGTCGCCCATTACGGCGTCAACTCCGACCCGAATCCGGTCACCGACAAGGCGATCCGCCTGGACGCCGCGACCTACTACGTCTGGAAGGCCGGCAGGCTCGCGACGCTGACGGTCTCGGCCCCGGCCGGCGCCGACAACGCCGACCAGTGGTTGCTGATGGCGCGGAGCTTCACGTGGCGGTGAGCACCGACACGCGCGCCGCCGCCAGCGTCGAGGCCGTCGAGCTGTACCGCTTCTTCCACGCCGGCGACTCCGAGACGCTGGCGCTGCGCGGCGTGAGCCTGCGCGTGCAGGCCGGCGAGATGGTGGCGCTGCTCGGCGCCTCGGGCAGCGGCAAGTCGACGCTGCTGAACTGCCTGGCCGGGCTGGACGAACCCGACGGCGGCCATGTCGACCTGCTCGGCGAGCGCCTGACGCGCCGCCCCGAAGCGCAGCGGGCGCGGCGCCGCGCCGCCCACATCGGCATCCTGATGCAGGCCCACAACCTGATCCCCACGCTGCGCCTGAGCGACAACATGGCGCTGGCGATGCAGCTCGCCGGCAAGCCCGACCGCCGGCGCGCCGCGCGGCTGTTCGAGCAGCTCGGGCTGGCCGGCCACGCGTCGGCGCGGCCGACGCAGCTCTCGGGCGGCGAGGTCGCGCGCGCGGGCCTGGCGGTGGCGTTGGCCGCGACGCCGAGCGTGCTGCTGGCCGACGAGCCCACCGGCGAGGTCGACGCCGCCACCGAGGCGCTCGTGCTCGCAGTGTTCGACGAGCAACGCGCCGCCGGCACCGCGATCCTGATCGCCACCCACAGCGAAGCGCTCGCCGCGCACGCAGACCGTGTCGTGCGCATGCGCGACGGAAGGATCGTCGATGTCTGAAGCTTTCGTCGTGGGCGCCGCGGTGGCGCGCCGTTTCCAGCAGGGTGACGTGACGCTCGACGCGCTGCGCCCGGCCTCGTTCACGGTGCGCGCCGGCGACCGCATCGCCATCGTCGGCCCGTCGGGCAGCGGCAAGTCGACGCTGCTGCAGCTGATCGCCGACCTCGACACGCCCACCAGCGGCACGCTGCGCTGGCCCGCACTCGGTGTCTCGGGTGCGCTGCGCCCGCGCCACATCGGCATCGTGTTCCAGTCGGCCAGCCTGCTGCCCAGCTTGAGCGCCGTGGAGAACGTCGAGGTGCCGCTGCGCCTGCTCGGCGGCCCGACCGCGGCACGCGCCGCGGCGCGCGCGGCGCTGGCCAGCGTCGGCCTCACGGACATCGCCGACAAGCTGCCCGACGAGTTGTCCGGCGGCCAGGCGCAGCGCGTCGGGCTGGCGCGCGCGATCGCGCTGCGCCCGCGGCTCGTGCTCGCCGACGAGCCCACCGGCCAGCTCGACCAGCCGACCGCGCAACAGGCGATGGACGCGCTGCTGTATTCGCTCGAAGGCAGCGACGCCGCGCTGGTGGTGGCGACCCACGACCCGGCGGTGGCGCGGCGCCTGAACACGGTCTGGCGGATGGACCACGGCGTGCTCACGCTGCCCACGCCGCCGGCCGTGGGAGCCCCCGCGTGATCGGCCTGTGGTTGCGCGGCACGCTGGTCGGGCGCACCGGCAGGCTGCTCGGCAGCATCGCCGGGCTGGCGCTCACGGTGGCGTTGCTGGCCTCGCTCGGCACCTTCGTCGCGTCGTCGGCGCAGACCATGGCGCGGCGCGCGATCGCCAACGTGCCGGTCGACTGGCAGGTGCTGCTGGCGCCCACCGCCGACGCCGCGCACGTCAGTGCCGCGATCCAGCAGGCCGCACCCGGCGCGCTGATCCGCAGCGTCGGCTATGCCGACACCGCGGGGCTGACGGCGACCACCGGCGGCACCAGCGGCGCCACCACGCAGACCACCGGCGCCGGCCAGGTGATTGGCCTCGACGCCGACTACACCACCCGCTACGCGAACCAGATCCAGCTCGTGCTGGGCAGCGCCGACGGCGTGCTGATCGCCACCCAGACCGCCGCCAACCTGCACGTGACGGTGGGCGACACGGTGACCGTGCAGCGCATCGGCGTGGCGCCGGTCGACGTGAAGATTGCCGGCGTGGTCACGCTGCCCAACGCCGACTCGATGTTCCAGGCCATCGGCGTGCCCAAGGGCACCGCGCCCCAGGCACCGCCCGACAACGTGCTGCTGATGCCGACGGCGCAGTGGCACACCCTGTTCGACGCGCAGCGCAGCGCGCGCCCCGACACCGTGCGCACCCAACTGCACGTGCGCCTGGACCACCCCGCGCTGCCGGCCGACCCGAGCGCCGCCTATGTGCAGGCGCAGGGCCTGGCCAACAACGTCGAGGTGCGCGTGGCCGGCAGTGCCGCGATCGCCAACAACCTGGCGGCGCGCCTGGACGGCGTGCGCGCCGACGCGCTGTACGCACGCGTGTTGTTCCTGTTCCTCGGGGCGCCCGGCGTGGTGCTGGCACTGCTCGTCACGCTGGCGGTGACCGCATCGGGCGCCGACCGGCGGCGGCGCGAGCAGGGCCTGCTGCGCATCCGCGGCGCCTCGGTGGGCACGCTGGTGCGCCTGGCCGCGTGGGAAGCCGCCGCGCTGGGTGGTGCCGGGGTGCTGCTCGGGCTGGGCCTGGCCGCGGTCATCGCGCGCGTGGCGTGGCAGGTCACCGATGCGCGCCTGGCCGCGCCCTGGTTCGCGCTCGCCGCGCTGCTGGGCTTCGTGCTCGCCAGCGCCGCCTTCGTCGTGCCGGCGTGGCGCGAGGCCACACGCTCCACGGTGGCCGCGTCGCGCTCGGAGTTCGCGCCGCGCGGCGAGCCGCTGTGGCAGCGCATCTACCTCGACGGGGTGCTGCTCGCGATCGGCGGCGCGGTGTTCTGGAACGTCGCGCAGACCGGCTACCAGATCGTGCTCGCCACCGAAGGCGTGGCGCAGACCTCGGTGCGCTACGAAGCCTTTCTTGCGCCGCTGTGCCTGTGGCTGGGTGCCGGGCTGCTGTGGGTGCGCCTGGGCCGCCTCGCGCTGCGCGGCGGCGTCGGCCGCCTGGCCGGCTGGGTGCCCGGCACGGGGGCGCTCGCGCCGCTGATCTCGGCGTCGCTGGCGCGCCAGCGCCACCGCATCGCCGGCGCCACCGCGCTGGTCTCGCTGGCGTTCGCGTTCGCCACCGCGACGGCGATCTTCAACACCACCTACGACACCCAGTCACGCGTCGACGCCGAGCTGACCAACGGCGCCGACGTGGCCGTGACCGGCACCACCGCCGCCCCCGCCGGCGCGCTGCTCGCGCCGCTGCGCGCGCTGTCCGGCGTGGTCGGCGCCGAGCCGCTGATGCACCGGATGGCCTACGTCGGCGCCGACCTGCAGGACATCTTCGGCATCGACGCGGCGCGCCTGGGCCGGGTCACGACCCTCGCCGACGCCTACTTCGCCAACCACGACGCGAAGGGCACGCTGGCGCTGCTGCAGCGCACGCCCGACGGCGTGCTGGTGGCCGAGGAAACCGTCAAGGACTTCCAGCTCAAGCCCGGCGACGAACTGAACCTGCGGCTGCAAAGTGCCGCCGACCACCAGTACCACGCAGTGCGCTTTCACTACATCGGCACCGTGCGCGAGTTCCCGACCGCACCGAAGGACTCGTTCCTGGTGGCCAACGCCGCCTACCTGGCGAGCCAGACCGGCAGCGCCGCGGCCGAGGTGGTGCTGCTGCGCACGGCGGGCGGCACCCCGGGCGGCAACGACGCGGTGGCGCGCGCCGCGCGGGCCATCGCAGCGGCACAGCCGGGCATGACGGTGACCACGCTCGGCCAGACCCAGGCGATCATCAGCTCGAGCCTGACCGCCGTCGACCTGCGCCGCCTGACCCGGCTCGAGCTCGGCTTTGCGGTGCTGCTGATCGCCGGCATCGCCGGCATCGTGCTCGGCCTGAACCTGGCCGAACGCCAGCGCAGCTTCGCGATCCTGACGGCGCTGGGCGCCAAGGCCTCGCAGGTCGGCGCGTTCCTGTGGAGCGAAGGCCTGTTCGTCGTCGTCGGCGGGCTGCTGCTGGGCACCGCCACCGGCCTGGCGATCGCCAAGGCGCTGGTGGCGATCCTGGCCGGCGCCTTCGACCCGCCGCCCGAAGCGCTGGTGGTGCCGTGGCTGTACCTGGGTGCCACCACCGCCACCGCACTGGCCTGCGCCACGCTGGCGATCCTGCTGATGCGGCGCCTGGCGGCGCGGCCGGACCTGGAGGCGCTGCGGGCCCGGTGAGGCGTGGCGGCTGCCTCGACCCGCAGCCGCGCCCAGGCCATGGGCCGGCTGCGCGGCGCGATGTCACCGATCCACGATGGCGTAGGTCTTGGTGACCGCCTCGATCACCTCGAACGAGCCCTTGAACCCTGCCGGGACGTAGATCGCGTCACCCGGGCCGGCCTCGTGAGTCGAGCCGTCGTCGCCGTGGACGCGGCATCGCCCGGCCAGCACGGTGAACCATTCGCACTCGGCGGGGCCCATCTGTATGCGCCAATGGCCCGGCTCGCTGCGCCAGATGCCGCAATACAGGCGCCCGGCCACGGGCACGTCGACCCGATTGAACGTCTGCCGCTGCGGATTGCCGGCGATCAGCCGATCGGCCGGCGGATGGTCGACCTCGGGCGTTGCGCAGGTCGATGCGTTCAGCGCGATCAAGCTCGCGGACGACGGCACGGTGTTCATGTCAAAACCCCTCCTCCACCAACTCCGCCGCGCGGATCAGCGCGCGCGCCTTGGCCTCGGTCTCGCGCCACTCCATCTCGGGCACCGAGTCGGCGACGATGCCGGCGGCGGCCTGCACGTACAGCACCTGGTCTTTCACGATGCCGGTGCGGATCGCGATCGCCACGTCCATGTCGCCGGCGAAGCTGAGGTAGCCGACGGCGCCGCCGTAGATGCCGCGCTTGACCGGCTCGAGCTCGTCGATGATCTCCATCGCGCGGACCTTGGGCGCGCCGGTCAGCGTGCCGGCCGGGAAGGTGGCGCGCAGCACGTCCAGGCTGGTCATGCCGTCTTTCAGCAGCCCCTCGACGTTGCTGACGATGTGCATCACGTGCGAGTAGCGCTCCACGGTGAACGAGTCGGTCACCTTGACGCTGCCGGTCTTGGCGATGCGGCCGATGTCGTTGCGCGCCAGGTCGATCAGCATCACGTGCTCGGCGCGCTCCTTCGGGTCGGCCTTCAGCTCGGCCTCGAGCGCCTTGTCGGCCTCGGGGGTGGCACCGCGCGGTCGGGTGCCGGCGAGCGGGCGGATCGTGACCTTGTCGCCCTGCGGCGTGTGCTCCTGGCGCACCAGGATCTCGGGCGAGGCGCCGACGATCTGGAACTCGCCCATGTCGTAGAAGTACATGTACGGCGACGGGTTCAGCGAGCGCAGCGCGCGGTACAGGCTGAGCGGCGACTCGGTGTAGCGCTTGCTCAGCCGCTGCCCGATCTGCACCTGCATCATGTCGCCGGCGGCAATGTATTCCTTGGCGCGCAGCACCGCGGCGATGTAGGCGTCCTTGCCGAACTCGCGCTGCACGCCGTGCGCCGCGCCGCGCGACACCGTCGGCGCGGTCACGCTGTACCTGAGCTTGTCGCCGAGCTCGGCCAGGCGCCGCTTGGCGTTGTGGAACGCCTCGCTCTGGCCGGGGTCGGCATAGACGATCAGGTACAGGCGGCCCGACAGGTTGTCGATCACCGCCAGTTCTTCGCATTGCAGCAGCAGGATGTCGGGCGTATCGATGCCACCGGGCTTGCTCGTCCTGGCCAGCCGGGGCTCGATGAAGCGCACCGCGTCGTAGCCGAAGTAACCGGCCAGCCCGCCGCAAAAGCGCGGCATGCCGGGGCGCAGCGCGACCTTGAAGCGTTGCTGGTATTCGGCGATGAAGTCGAGCGGGTTGCCCTCGTGCACCTCGACCACCTGCCCGTTCGTCACCACCTCGGTCCTGAAGCCGGTCGCGCGCAGCAGCGTGCGCGCCGGCAGGCCGATGAACGAGTAGCGCCCGAAGCGCTCGCCGCCGACCACCGATTCGAGCAGGAAGCTGTGCTTGCCGCCGCCGCTGCTGGCGGCGTGCGACACGCCCGCGGTGTAGGCCAGCTTCAGGTACAGCGACAGCGGCGTTTCGAGGTCGGCGAACGCCTCCTTGATCAGCGGAATGCGGTTGTAGCCCTGGCTTGCCAGGCTCTTGAATTCGAGTTCGGTGATCATGTTCACAGGCCCTCCACAGGCCGCCGGCTGCGCAGGCGCAAGCGAGCAGGGTTTGGTTTGTCGGACGCCGGCCGAGGGCTCGAAAGCCGGGCCGCCGAGCGTGTCGCCACAGGTGCCGGCGCGGTGGCCGATGCGAATGCGAGCGGCAAGGTGCCGCCGGCCATCGCAACGCGCGCGCTCAGGCGCAGCTCAAGGGGCCCCGCCAGGGCCAGGCTCCCCGGTCGGGTGACCTGGCGGCGAGATTGCGTGGCGTGAACATGGCAAAAATTCTAGCAGGGCGACCGCGCTGCCGGCACCGCGGCGCGCGGCCCGCCGGCTCATCCACCGCCCGGCATCACCCTGAACCAGACCAGCAGCAACACCCCGGCCGCCGCGACCCAGGCGAGCGTGGCCAGCACCAGGGTCGGCGCGAGCGCGAACCGCACGCTGAGCGCGTACACCGCCAGCAGGTACACCGCATACGGCACGAGCGACCACAGGCCGAACAGCGCCGTGGCCCGCAGGTCAGCCGCCGACCGCTCGGTGCCGACGACGTAGTGCGCGATCAGCGCGAACGTGGGAAACAGCGGCACCAGCCCGGCGACGAAGAAGAGCTTCGATCGGGACAGCAGCGCGATCACCAGCACCGCCAGCGCGCCGAGCAGACTCTTCAAGAACAGCGAGATCATCGGGTGGGTTCCAACGTCGAAGCCGGGTACCGCACAGGCGCCCCGCTAGAAAAAGCCGCGCAAGAATGCTGCCGCTGCGGTCGAGAGGCCATCGATCTTGTTCGTGGCTTGACGATATGACTTGAAGTTCAGTTCAGTCTCGGGTCGTCCATCGGTCCAATCGCTGAAATGCTTGAGCTCGTTACGCCCGAACCTTCGCCTTGCCTGGCCTGTGCGAATACGCGTCGTCAACCGCGCCTCGCAGGCCTTGCGTCTGGCCGTCGCCGCGCTGCGCAGCAGCAAGTCCGCGTTGGGCGCGTACGTCCGTCGCCTTTGTTCACGCATGGACAGACCCAAAGCCGTCGCCGCCGCCGCCCACAAATTGGCCAGACTGATCTACCTGATGCTCACCAAGGGTGAGGTGTACACCGACCAGGGCCAGGACTACTACGAGGAGCGCTACCGCGAGCGCGTGCTGCGTGTGCTGAGCCCGCGTGCCGCCAAGCTCGGCATGCAGATGGTCCCCATCGCGCAACCTGCATGAAAAACTCAATGCCATTCAGTGACTTGATGGGAGCGTCTCAAGAGGCTTCCGTGTGGCGGCGGCCGTGCTACCATGTGTACCGGACCTTAGCGAGGTACACAGAATGCGCACAAACATTGAGATAGACGACAAACTCATGAAGGATGCGCTGCGGGCTACCGGAGCGAAAACCAAGAAGGAAGCGGTTGAGCTCGGGCTACGGACTCTACTTGACCTCCGTGCTCAAGAGAAGGCGCGTGAGTTGCGCGGAAAGATCACCTGGGAAGGTGATCTGAATGCAATGAGGACTGACAGGTGATCCTTGTCGATTCCAGCGTGTGGGTCGACTACTTTCGCGCCGCTGATACTCCCCAGGTCGCTCTACTGGACTCCCTGTTTGGACGAACGCGGATTGCCATTGGAGATTTGGTCGCGGCTGAGGTCTTGCAAGGCGTTAGAGATGACAAAGAGTTCAAGCTCGTGAAGAAGGTGTTTGACACCTTCACTCGTCTGGATCTTTGCGGCTATGACTTGGCACTGAAGGCTTCTGAGAACTATCGTGTTCTTCGAGCCAAGGGCATCACCATCCGGAAGACTGTAGACACGTTGATCGCGACGCGATGCATCGAGGACGGTCTGACTCTCTTGCATTCCGACCGAGACTTTACGGCCTTCGCAAATCACCTCGGCCTGCGCGAGGCGTATTCGGAAGCCTAACGATTGACTTAAGCGGCGTGCCGCAGGCACGTCCGCTTGGGGTTAGGCCCCACTCGCCGCTACCTTGCGCGTGAGCCTTGTAAAGCAACCAACATATTCTGCCTCGATGAAGGCGAACTCAACCAAATAACTACCACGCTGCAGACTGACCGTCGCGTAGTCGTCGGGCCGCAGGTCATTCTTTCCATCAACAGCAGAGTTCAGCAGTAGGTACTCTTCAAAGTCCGCCTTCCAATCGAATCCATCCGTCCATTTGGCCAGTCTGATCTGCTCTGGCGTCGGGAACCAACTGCCTGACGCTACGATGTGTTCATCGGCCATCCAGGCGTGTTCGTCGTACTCGGAATAGAGAACCAGTGCTGACGACTGCCCCAAACGAAGTTCGCCCCTACCGGGCCATGCTGCCGCACATGCCCTGTCGTAGTCCGTCTTCGCCTCCTTGCTATTCAGGTCCGAGTAGGACTCGGTAGCTGGGTCGATTGCGCCACGCCATAGGCCGACCAGGGCTGCTGGAATCAGCAGCGCCGGGGCACCGGAGAAATCTAGCCAAGGTGGCATGGAAGGGTGTTTGTGTGGGGCCTAACGTTTGAGTTCACCCGCTCGCGGAAGCAGGCGAAGCCTGCTGTAGCGAGTCGGGTGCAACGAAGGGTTGGGCGTACGGCCGCGCATACTCAACGTAGCGTGAACGATGCGCGAAACGGGAAATCCATTGCGCACGGCACTCCAGCGCACAACGCCGCCGTGTACTCCTCAAGCATCAGAATGGTGGCAATGTCCTTGGTGAGCAGCGGATCCGGTGACGTGATGACGGACACAGACGTAGCCCGGCCTGTCTTGTCGATTTGCACAAACATCGTGACGTTACCGCGCACAAGATGCTTGCGTTGCACGACAGATATGGCCTTGTAGAGATTCTTGAGACCGCGCGCTGGAAACGGCGGTACGTCGGTTGGTCCAAGACCTTCGTACTGCGATTTCCAGAAGGCCTTGTCTTCCTCGGATAACTCCGAGAACGGTTTGTCAACCGGCACACGACTGCCGGAAACACTGTCGCGGAGAATGTGCGAGCCGATGTCGGGCTGCTCTTGCTTGATGGAGTAGCCACGTGGAGTCGCCACCTCCTGCGCCGCAGTGAATGGCGCTGTGGCCACGAGCGCGACCAGGCAGCAGAGCGATGCGGCGAGTCTAGACATTGTGTGTTCCGTACGCCCAACGTTTGACTTAAGCGGACCGCCGTAGGCGGGTCCGCTTGAAGGAAGGGTTAGGCGTCGTTTGCTGCAGCGGCGATGTGGATGACTTGAGAACGCGATTGCTCTGCAAGGGCGACGGCGCTCTCCGGAACGACCAAGATAAATACAAGGTTTACCTCTTCCCTTCCGATCACATTCGTCAAAGCCTGACAGGTCTCATTGCCGCGACTTCTCCAAGGCCTTCTTGATTGGTCGAGTGAACAGTACAACAAAGGCCACTGTAAATATCGCTAGTGCGATCAGGGCCTGAGTTTCGCTCACATCAAAGAACTTGCGCAGTGGCAACGCCACCAGGAAGAGACCCCAAAACCCACCGGCGCCAATGGCCCCGCATACTGGACCTACCCAGCCGCGAAGGTGCTCCGGCAAAAACTTCGTGGCCGCAAGCACTCCGAGTATCACTAACGGTTTCCAGATCATGACGCCTAGACAAGATGGCTTCGTGAATTCGGGCGGCTCGACCCCTGCAACAACGTAGGTTGCACGCCGCAGGCGTGCCGAGCTACACCAATGCACCCGACCGATGGTCGGTCG
>JAGWTP010000010.1 GCA_028868895.1 Burkholderiales bacterium | reverse complement strand
CGACTTCAAGGTGGCGCGCTTCAACGACGGCATCGAAGACATCAAGGATCTGCAGGCCGGCATGACGCTGGAGGGCACGATCAGCAACGTGGCGCAGTTCGGTGCATTCGTCGATCTGGGCGTGCACCAGGACGGGCTGATCCATGTCAGCCAGCTCGCGAACAAGTTCGTGAACGATGCGCGCGAGGTCGTCAAGACCGGCGACATCGTGAAGGTCCGGGTGCTCGAGGTCGACCTCGAGCGCAAGCGCATCTCGCTGACCATGAAGCTCGACGCCAGGCCGGTGCCGGGTGGCGAGCGTGGCGGCAATGCGTACCGCGCGGCGGCACGCGGCGAGCGGGTGGCTCCGGCGTCTCGCGAGGCAACCGCGGCACAGCACGGCGGCTCGGCGATGGCCGACGCGTTCGCGCGCTTGCAGGGCAAGCGGTGACGCCACCGTGAGTGGCCGAGTTCGGCTGGCGATGCCCCGCGTGGCATGCAGGCCCTGAGCGTCCACGCCGGCCCGCGCGCGCTGGCGGCGCTGCGCGAGCACGGCCTGCAGCCGCAGCACGTGCGCATGATCCCGGCCGCGGCCGGTGGCCCGAAGGGGCTGGTGTTGAACCCGCTCGACCAGTACCTTTTCAGCGACTGGCTGGCCGGCGCCACCCCGCCAGTGCACCTGCTCGGCGCGTCGATCGGTGCCTGGCGCATGGCTGCGGCTTGCCTGAAAGACCCGGCCGCGGCTCTGGCGCAGATGGCGCACGACTACATCCATCAGGTGTACGAGCACGCGCCGGCCAGGCGGCCCACGTCGCGCCATGTGAGCGACGTGTTCGGCGCCAACCTGCGCGCACGCTTCGGCGGGCGCAGCGGCGAGTTGCTGGACAACCCGCGCTTTCGGTTGCACGTGTTCACCAGCCGCGGCCGGCACCTGCTGCGCCGGCATGGCCGCGCTTTGTCGTCGATCAGCACGCCGCTGGGCTACGCTGGCTCGTACGCGGCCAACGCGCTGAGTCGCCGCTGGATGGGCGCCTGGTGGGAACGCGTGGTGTTCTCCGACCCGCGCGACCCGCTGCCGATCCAACTGCACGACTACCGCACCCACCATGCGCCGCTGCGCGCCGATAACCTGCCGCTGAGCCTGCTGGCGAGCTGCTCGATCCCGTCCTGGCTCGACCCCGTGCACGACATCCCCGGCGCGCCGCGCGGCGCCTACTGGGACGGCGGCATCACCGACTACCACCTGCACTTGAACTACGCTTCGATGGCCGATGGGCCGCACGAGCCGGGTGCGCTAGACGCCGCACCGGCGCTGGTGCTGTACCCGCATTTCCAGCCGACCGTCATTCCCGGCTGGCTCGACAAGTTCCTGAAGCATCGCCATCGTGCGACGGCGAAGTTGTCGAACGTGGTCGTGCTGTCGCCCAGCCCGCAGTGGGTCGACACGCTGCCCGACAGCAAGCTGCCGGACCGCGCCGACTTCGAGCGGTACGGTGACGACGCGAAGGGCCGCATCGCGGCCTGGTCGCGCGCGGTGCGGGAGAGCGAACGCCTGCGCGACGAGTTCGCGGCGTGGGTGAGTGGCGCGTTGACGCTCGAGGTCCGGCCGCTGGTCTGAGCAGTTGCGCCGGCCTCATCGCCACAAAAGGCGCGGCCAGCCTGCATCCAGGGACGGCCTCGCGGCGTAAGGCTTGCGCAGACGCTGATTCGGGGCGACGACCCCGAGGCGTCTGCAGACGTCCGCCGCCGGGTTCGCCGGCGGCGGACGCCCGACAACCTACAGCCAAGGAAGACGACATGAAATCCAGACGACCTGTTTCCACCCGGCTGCTGCCCGTGCTGGCGGCGATCGGCACGTTGTATGGCCTGGGCGCACTGCCAGTGCAGGCGTCCAGTCATCGTGAGGCCCCGGCGATCAGCGGCATGCCCAAGGTCGATGCCGCCGACTTCTACATGTTCAACAGCTACGAGCCCGGCCGCGCCGGGTTCGTGACGCTGATCGCAGACTACTTGCCGTTGCAGGACGCTTACGGTGGCCCGAACTACTTCAAGCTCGACCCGAACGCGCTGTACGAGATACACGTCGACAACGTCGGCGACGCCAAGGAGCATCTCACCTTCCAGTTCAAGTTCACCAACACCTCCAAGGGCCAGACGCTGCCGATCAACGGCACGAATGTCGCGATCCCGCTGACCCAGTTCGGGCAGGTGACCGACGCCACCGGCGCCACCCTCAACGTGACCGAGAGCTACACGCTCACCGTCGTGCGCGGTGACCGCCGCTCCGGCGCGGCCGCGCCGGTCAGCGGCACCCCCATTGGCGGCGGCAGTTCGACCACCACCTTCGCCAAGCCCACCGACAACATCGGCACGAAGACGATTCCCAACTACGCTGCGTACGCCAACAACTTCATCTACGCGATCAACATCCCCGGCTGCGCCACGCCGGGCAAGGTCTTCGTCGGCCAGCGCAAGGACCCGTTCGCGGTGAACCTGGGGGTGATCTTCGACCTGGTCAACGTGCCGAGCGCGGCGTTCCTGCTCGACCCGGCCAACAAGGACGCCGGTACCGATTCGCTGAAGGACAAGAACGTCACCAGCCTGGCGCTCGAAGTCCCCGCGAGTTGCCTGCTCGCCAGCGGATCCACCGACCCGGTGATTGGCGGATGGACCACGGCCAGCGTGCGCCAGGGCACTTTGCGCAACGGTGCCCCGAAGAGCGGCTACGACACCGCGTCGCTCAATGGCGGCGCCTGGACACAGGTGTCGCGCCTGGGCATGCCGCTCGTCAACGAGGTCGTCATCGGTCTCAACGACAAGGACAAGTTCAACGCCTCCAAGCCCAAGGACGATGCGCAGTTCGCCGCCTACGTGACGAACCCGACGCTGCCCAAGCTGCTCGAGATCGCACTGGCCACGCCGAACATCTCGCCGACGAACTTCCCGCGCAACGACCTCGTCACCGCCTTCCTGACCGGCATCAAGGGCGTGAACCAGCAGGCCACCGTGACGCCTTCGGAAATGCTGCGGTTGAACACCGCGATCCCGCCGACACCGTACGCGAGCCAGAACCGCCTGGGTCTGCTCGGTGGCCTGCTCGGTCCGGCGCCGCAAGACCTCGCCGGTTACCCGAACGGGCGTCGTCCGAACGACGACGTGGTCGACATCTCGTTGGTCGCGGTGATGGGCGGGCTGTGCGTGGCCAACGGCAGCGCCGACACCTACAAGTTCGGTGCCGCGTGCAATCCGTCGGCGGTGCCGCTGGGAACCGCGGTGTACGGCCTGCACGACGGGGTCGACCAGGCCGGTCCGAAGGTCCGTGCCGCGGGCCCGTTGCTGGCCGCCTTCCCGTACATCGGCACGCCGTTGCCGGGCGCGCAGTAAGCCGCGAATCAGGAGCACGCGATGAACAAAGCCTTGATTCTTGCGTTCTGCACCGCAGCCGCGCTGTCGGGTTGCGGCGGTGGCAACGACAGTGCGCCGACGCCGGCGGCCACCGCGGCCGTGCCGGCCTCGGCGAGCCAGTCGGTCGACGGCTTCATCGGCTACATGAAGGCGCTGGTGGCCTCGGTGGCCGACACGCTGGAGCCGGTGGACGTGAGCGCCGTGACACCACCGACCAGCGACACGACCGAGCCGACGCCGGTCGATTGAGCGACGACGCACGACGACGCTGCATGCGTCGTCGTGCGGCCCCCGTGACTTCCTTGATCAAACGCAGGCGGCGAGCGCCTGCCCGCGCTCTTGCGATGACGATGCGATTCAAGAACCTCCTGCCGGTCTGGATGCTGTGCGCGTTGCTCGGCATCGCTGCCGCACCCTTGCGCGCCGAGCCGATCGTGCCGACGCGCGACGACCAGGTCATCGACGTGCTGCCCGCCATTTCCGGCAGTCGCGCCGAACAACGCCGCCTGCGCGGTCAGCTGGCGCAGCAGCCGCACGACGCGGCGCTCGCGCTGGCCGTGGCCCGGCGCTACCTCGACCAGGCCCATGCACTGGGTGATCCGCGCTTCGCCGGCCTGGCGATGGCGGCGATCGAAGGCTGGACCGATGAAGCGACCATGCCCGACGACGTCCTGATGATGCGCGCCACGCTGCAGCAGTACCTGCATCAATTCGACACCGCGGTGGCGAGCCTGCAGGTGTTGCTTGCCCGGCCCGGCGGCCCGCCGCGGCCGCAGGCCTGGCTCACGCTGGCCACCGTGCGCCGCGTGCAAGGCCGCTACGCCGACTCCGACGCCGCATGCCGCCAGGTGGCGCTGGCCGGCGCGGCGCTGCACGCCAATGCCTGCCTGGCCGAGAACGCGGCCTTGCGTGGCAACGTCGACCGCGCCCGTGCGGTGTTCACCGGGCTGCTCGAGCAAGGCCGCAACCCGCCGGCGACCCAGGCCTGGTTGACCACCAGCCTGGCGGAACTCGAGCAGCGCGCCGGCCGTGCGAGCGCCGCCGAGGCCGCGTACCAGACCGCGCTGCGGCTCGATCCCGATCCCTACACGACGCTGGCCTACGCCGACTTCCTGATCGAGCAGAAGCGCCCGGCCCAGGCTCTCGCCGTGCTCAAGGGCCAGACCCGCAGCGACCCGGTGCTGCTGCGCCTGGCGATCGCCGGAACGCAGGCCAGGGCGGCGACGGCGCCGGCCGATGTGGCCGAGATGCGCGAGCGCATCGCGCTGGCCAACGAGCGTCCCGAGGCAAAGATCTTCCACGGCCGCGAGCAGGCGATGTTCGCGCTGGCGGTCGACCACGACCCGGTGCGCGCGCTCGAACTCGCGCGGGGCGATGTGGCGCAGCAACGTGAATCGCTCGACCTGCTGGTGTTCGCGCAGGCCGCGCGCGCCAGTGGCCAGCCGGCGGCGGTGCGAGAGGTCAAGCGCATCGTCACCGAGATGGGCCTGGTCGACCAGCGCATCAACGGCCTGCTGTGACGTGATGAAACCAACCCCGCACTTCCTTCGTGTGCTGTTGTCGTGGCTCGTGCTGATGACAATCGCCGGCGCGGCACAGGCTCACAAGTCGAGCGACTCCTACCTGCAGATCGATGCCACCGGCAAAGGTCTGGCCGTGCGCTGGGACATCGCGCTGCGCGACCTCGACAACGCGCTGGACATCGACACCAACGACGACGGCAAACTCACCTGGGGCGAGGTCAAGGCCGCGTGGCCGCGCATCGAACGCTATGCGATGGCGCGGCTCAGGATCGAAGGCTGCCCGCTGCGCCAGACCGGGCAGGCGCTCGAGCGCCGCAATGACGGCGCGTATGCGGTCATGTTCCTCGCCTCCGATTGCCTGCTGGCGCGCGCACCTCGCATTTCGTACACGCTGTTCCGCGACGTCGACCCGACCCACCGTGGCATCGCCAAGGTACAGCGCACCGGCGAGCCGTTGGCGTTGATCCTGCTCGACCCTACCCGGGACGCCGCGGCCAGCCCGGCCGGGTCGGCCACGGCGAACGCGTCGGCACACAGCGGTGCATCGGCATCGGTCGCATCGACGACCGGCCGGTGGGCATTTCTGCGCGAGGGCGTCCGGCACATCCTTGGCGGCTATGACCATGTGCTGTTCCTGCTGTGCCTGCTGCTGCCTTCGGTGATGCGGCGCACGGCGCAGGGCTGGCAGCCGGTCGAGCGGCTGTCGCAGGCGGTCTGGCCGGTGCTGGGGCTCGTCTCGGCATTCACCGTGGCGCACTCGATCACGCTCGCGCTGGCGGCCACGAAGGTGGTGTCGCTGCCCTCGGCGCTGATCGAGCCGGCCATCGCCGTGACCATCATCCTGGCCGCGCTCGACAACGTCTGGCCGATCTTCCCGGTCAGGCGCGCGGTCGTGGCTTTTCTGTTCGGGCTGGTCCATGGCTTCGGCTTCGCCGGCGTGCTCGCCGAGCTGAATCTGCCGACGATGCAGTTCGTCTGGGCGTTGCTGCAATTCAACGTCGGGCTGGAGTTGGGGCAGCTGATGATCGTCGTCAGCGTCACCGGTGCGCTGTTCCTGTTGCGCAAGCGACCGCAGTACCGCGGCTGGGCGATTCGCGGCGGCTCGCTGGCAGCCATGGTGGTCGGCGCGCTGTGGCTGATCGAGCGCACCGCGAACGTGTCGATCCTGTCGATATGAGTCCGCGGCTAGAATCGGCGCATCAACGAACAAGGGCGAGAAAGGCATGATGGTTATGACACCGCGAACTACCACCTTCGGTCCGAAGGTCTAGTCGGCCACGCGTCTCGACCTGCCTCATCGCACACCTTTCGTTCGAATCCAGGCGCGGCTCAGTCCGCGCCTTTTGCTTTTTTGGAGACCCCGATGATCTCGATTCAACTGCCCGACGGTTCGAAGCGCGAGTACCCCGGACCGGTGACGGTGGCCGAGGTGGCCACGTCGATCGGCGCCGGCCTGGCCAAGGCCGCGCTGGCCGGCCGGGTGGGGCAGGGCGATGGTGCGCGCGTGGTCGATACGAGCCACCGCATCGACCGCGACACGCAGCTCGCGATCATCACCGACAAGGACGCCGCCGGACTCGAGGTGATCCGCCACTCGACCGCGCACCTGCTCGCCTATGCCGTGAAAGCGTTGTTCCCCGACGCGCAGGTGACGATCGGGCCGGTGATCGAGAACGGATTCTTCTACGACTTCGCGTACAAGCGCGCGTTCACGCCCGACGACCTGGTGGCGATCGAGGCGAAGATGACCGAGCTCGCGCGCAAGGACGAGCGCGTCGAGCGCCGGGTGCTGCCACGCGACGAAGCGGTGGCGCATTTCAAGGCGATCGGCGAGCACTACAAGGCCGAGATCATCGCGAGCATTCCGGCCGGTGAAGATGTGTCGCTGTACCGCGAGGGTGCCTTCGAAGACCTGTGCCGCGGCCCGCACGTTCCCAGCACCGGCAAGCTCAGGCACTTCAAGCTGATGAAGGTGGCCGGCGCCTATTGGCGTGGCGACCACCGCAACGAGATGCTGCAGCGCATCTATGGCACGGCCTGGGGCACCAAGGAGGAGTTGCAGCACTACCTGCACATGCTCGAGGAGGCCGAGAAGCGCGACCACCGCAAGCTCGGCCGCGAGCTCGATCTGTTCCACATCGACGAGCACGCGCCGGGGCTGGTGTTCTGGCACCCGAAGGGCTGGGCGCTGTGGCAGCAGGTCGAACAGTACATGCGCGCGGTCTACCGCGACAACGGCTACCAGGAAGTGAAGGGCCCGCAGTTGCTCGATCAGAGCCTGTGGGAGCAGACCGGTCACTGGGACAAGTACCGCGAACAGATGTTCACGACCGAGAGCGAGAAGCGCGACTACGCGCTCAAGCCGATGAACTGCCCGGGGCATGTGCTGATCTTCAAGCAGGGCATCAAGAGCTACCGCGACCTGCCGCTGCGCTACGGCGAGTTCGGCCAGTGCCATCGCAACGAGCCGACCGGCGGGCTGCACGGCATCATGCGGGTGCGCGGGTTCACGCAGGACGACGGGCACATCTTCTGCACCGAGGAGCAGATCCTGGGCGAATGCGTGGCCTACACCAGCCTGCTGCAGAAGGTCTATGCGGACTTCGGTTTCGGCGACATTCTCTACAAGGTCGCGACGCGGCCCGAGGCACGCATCGGCTCCGACCAGGTCTGGGACAAGGCCGAGGCGGCGCTGATGGAAAGCCTGCGCGCCTCGGGCTGCGAGTTCACGATCGCGCCGGGCGACGGCGCCTTCTACGGCCCGAAGATCGAGTACACGCTGAAAGACGCGCTCGGGCGCCAGTGGCAGTGCGGGACGATGCAGGTCGACTTCTCGATGGCGCAGCGCCTGGGCGCCGAGTACGTGACCGAAAGCAGCGAGCGCGTGGCGCCGGTGATGTTGCATCGGGCGATCGTCGGCAGCTTCGAGCGTTTCATCGGCATGCTGATCGAACACCATGCCGGCGCGCTGCCGGCGTGGCTCGCACCGGTGCAGGTCAGCGTCCTCAACATCTCCGACGGACAGAGCGAATACGCCCGGGACGTCGTCAAAACTCTGCAAAAACAAGGACTTAGGGCAGCGTTTGATTTGCGCAACGAGAAAATAACCTATAAAATTCGCGAGCATTCAATGCAAAAGGTTCCGTACATCCTGGTCGTTGGCGACAAGGAAAAGGCAAACGGGGCCGTTGCGGTGCGCGCCCGGGGCAACCAGGACCTCGGTGTGATGCCACTGGCCGACTTCTCACAGAAGATCGCCGCTGACATCGCCCACAAAGTGTGAAAGCACGGTGTCGTCGCTGAAATGCGGCGGCTCTGTCCGAACGCCGGGGCGCGCGTTGTCGATTGATTGGGTTCCGTCGCCTTGGGATCCTTTGAAGGGTTTTGACCATCGCTACTTTTGCTGACCGCCGTACTCCCAACGCAGAGCGCAAGCACCGCCTGAACCGGGAGATCATGGCTCCGGAAGTCCGTCTGAACGGCCCCGAGAACGAGCCCCTGGGCATCGTGAGCATCACCGAGGCGCTGCGCCTGGCCGGCGAAGCCGACGTCGATCTCGTCGAGATCGTGGCGCAGGCCGATCCTCCGGTGTGCCGCCTGATGGACTACGGCAAGTTCAAGTACCAGGAGCAAAAGCGTGCGGCCGAAGCCAAGTCGAAGCAGAAGGTCATCGAAGTCAAGGAAGTGAAGTTCCGCCCGGGCACCGACGAAGGCGATTACGCGATCAAGATGCGCAACCTGCGCCGCTTCATCGAGGAAGACGGCGACAAAGGCAAGGTCACGCTGCGGTACCGAGGCCGCGAGATCACCCACCAGGACATCGGCATGCGCTTGCTGGAACGCATTCGCGACGAGTTGGCCGACGTGTCGGTGGTCGAGCACATGCCCAAGCTCGAAGGGCGCCAGATGATCATGGTGCTGGCGCCCAAGCGCAAGTAGAAGTAGTTTTTCGAAGAGTTCGGTGCGCTGGTTTGGTCGCCAGCGTGCTGCCAGAAGCGACTGCAGGCCTACAAGACGGCAAGAGTTTTGCCGGCGCCTGCAGGAGCAATCCACAAGGAGCAGTCATGCCCAAAATGAAGACCAAGAAAAGCGCCGCCAAGCGGTTTCGCGTTCGTCCGGGCGGCACCGTCAAGCGGGGCCAGGCGTTCAAGCGCCACATCCTGACCAAGAAGACCACGAAGAACAAGCGTCACCTGCGTGGTGCCGTCAACGTGCACGAGACCAACATGGGGCACATGAAGCAAATGCTGCCCTACGCCGGCCTCTAACCGCTTCAAGGAAAGGACCAAACCATGCCTCGCGTCAAACGTGGTGTCACAGCCCGTGCACGTCACAAGAAAGTTCTCGCACTCGCCAAGGGTTACCGCGGCCGCCGCAAGAACGTGTTCCGTATTGCCAAGCAGGCCGTCATGCGTGCCGGGCAGTACGCGTACCGTGACCGCCGGACCAAGAAGCGCGTCTTCCGTCACCTGTGGATTGCCCGGATCAACGCCGGCAGCCGCAGCCACGGCGTTACCTACAGCAAGTTCATGGCCGGCTTGAAGAAGCTCGCGATCGAGATCGATCGCAAGGTTCTGTCCGATATGGCGATCCACGATCCGGCAGCGTTTGCCAGCATCGTCGAGAAAGTGAAGGCCCAGCTCGCTTGAACGCCGTGGCCTGTGCAGCGCTCGCGCGTTGTGCAGCACGGCGAGCCCGGAACGCGGCAACGCGCTCCGGGCGAGCTTTTCCAGGCCGACTGCGTGTGCGGCCTTTTTCATTTTTGCAGCAGACCGATGAACGACCTCAGCCCCCTGGTGCAAGAAGCGCGCGCCGATTTCGAGCGCGCCGGCACGCCGGCCGACCTCGAGAATGCGAAGGCGCGCTATCTTGGCAAGAGCGGGCGCATCACCGAACACCTGAAAGGGCTCGGTGCGCTCGCCGCCGACGACAAGCGCTCGCGCGGCGCGCTGATCAACGCGGCCAAGCAGCAGATCGAGGCGGCGCTCGATGCGCGCCGCCAAGCGCTGGCGCAGGCTGAACTGCAGGCGCAGTTGCAGGGCGAAGCGCTCGACGTCAGCTTGCCCGGCCGCAAGCGCGGCAGCGGCGGCGGGCTGCATCCGATCTCGCGCGCCCGTGAGCGCATCGAGGCGATCTTCGGCTCGATGGGTTTCGACGTGGCCGATGGCCCCGAGATCGAGACCGACTGGTACAGCTTCACGGCCCTGAACAACCCCGAGAACCACCCCGCCCGGTCGATGCAGGACACGTTCTACGTCGATGTGAAGGACGCCAGCGGCCACTGGCTCAACCTGCGCCCGCACACCTCGCCGATGCAGATCCGCTACGCACAGGCGCACGCCAAGAAGTACGCCGGTCAGGCCTCCATGCCCGACATCCGCGTGATCGCGCCGGGCCGCACCTATCGCGTCGACAGCGACGCCACGCACTCGCCGATGTTCCACCAGGTCGAGGGCCTGTGGGTCGGCGAGAACGTGAGCTTCAAGGACCTGAAGGTCATGTACCTGGCCTTCATCCAGGCGTTCTTCGAGACGACCGAGTTGAAGCTGCGGTTTCGGCCGAGCTACTTCCCTTTCACCGAGCCGAGTGCCGAGATCGACATCATGTTCGACGGCGGGCCACTCGAAGGCCGCTGGCTGGAGGTGTCGGGTTCCGGCCAGGTGCATCCGCAGGTGATCCGCAACATGGGGCTGGACCCGCAGCGCCACATCGGGTTCGCGTTCGGCTCGGGCATCGACCGGCTGGCGGTGCTGCGCTACCGGATGAGCGATCTGCGCCCGTTCTTCGAAGGCGACCTGCGCTTCCTGGCGCAGTTCAACTGACGCGGTTCATTCGATACTTCTGAAGAGTCGACGAGATGCAATTCCCCGAGTCCTGGCTGCGCGAGTTCTGCAATCCCGCGATCGACAGCGCCGCGCTGGCGGAGTTGCTGACGATGTCCGGCATGGAGGTCGAAGACGCCCGCCCGGCGGCGCCGCCGTTCACCGGCGTGGTGGTCGGCGAGGTGCTGTCGGTCGAGCGCCACCCCAATGCCGATCGCCTCAGCGTGTGCCGGGTGGACGCCGGCACGGGCGCGCCGCTCACGATCGTGTGCGGCGCGCCGAACGTGCGCGCCGGCCTCAAGGTGCCGTGCGCGTTGGTCGGTGCGGCGCTGCCGCCGCCGGACGACACCCAAGCCGGCGCCAAGCCGTTCGTGATCAAGCTCGGCCAGCTGCGCGGCGTCGAAAGCCAGGGCATGCTGTGCTCCGCGCGGGAGCTGAAGCTGTCAGACGACCACGGCGGGCTGCTGGTCCTCGACGCCGCCGCCATCGTCGGCCAGAACATTCGGGAGCATCTGAAGCTCGACGACACGCTGCTCACGCTCAAGCTCACGCCGAACCTGGCGCATTGCCTGAGCGTGTACGGGGTGGCGCGCGAGGTGTCGGCGCTGACCGGTGCGCCGTTGCGCAGTCCGTCCGCGGCGGTGGTCGAGGTCAGCCATGCCGCCACGCTGCCGGTGACGGTCGCGGCGCCCGATCTGTGTGGTCGCTTTTCGGGCCGCATCGTGCGCAACGTCGACACGCGAGCGGCCACGCCGGCCTGGATGGTCGATCGCCTGGCGCGCTGCGGCCAGCGTTCGGTGACGGCGCTGGTCGACATCTCGAACTACGTGATGTTCGAGTACGGGCAACCGTCGCACATCTTCGATCTCGACAAGATCCACGACGGCCTGACGGTGCGCTGGGGCCGGGCGGGTGAATCGCTGAAGCTGCTCAACGGCTCGACCGTCGAGGTCGATGCCCGGGTCGGCGTGATCGCCGATGCGCAGGCGGTGGAGTCGCTCGCCGGCATCATGGGCGGCGATGCCACCGCGGTCTCGGACGAAACCCGCAACGTCTACGTCGAGGCCGCGTTCTGGTGGCCCGAAGCGGTGGCAGGGCGCTCGCGCCGCTACAACTTCACCACCGATGCGGGC
The DNA here is from genome assembly GCA_028868895.1 of Burkholderiales bacterium. GTDB lineage: Bacteria > Pseudomonadota > Gammaproteobacteria > Burkholderiales > Burkholderiaceae_C > LMDS01. The sequence goes on along the minus strand of JAGWTP010000010.1, from coordinate 44,126 downwards.
CATCGTTTCGAGCGCGGCGTCGATCCTGCGCTGACCACGACGCACCTCGAGTGCATCACCCGGCTGATCCTGGACATCTGCGGCGGCGAGGCCGGCCCCGTCGACGATCAGGTGCTGCGCCTGCCGCCGCGCGACCCCGTCACGCTGCGGGTCGAGCGGGCCGCCAGGGTCATCGGCATGCCGGTCACGCAGGCGCAATGCGAAGGCGTGATGCGCCGCCTGGGTCTGGCGTTCACGAGCGAGCCGGGCCGCCTGACCGTCACGCCGCCGAGCTGGCGCTTCGACCTGCAGATCGAGGAAGACCTGATCGAGGAAGTGATCCGGGTGCTCGGCTACCAGAGCCTGCCCGACACGCCGCCGCTGGCCGCGCTGGCGCCACGCGTGCGCAGCGAATCGCGGCGCGGCCCTGACACGCTGCGCCATCAGCTGGCGGCGCTCGACTACCAGGAGACGATCAACTTCAGCTTTGTCGACGAACGCTGGGAGCACGAACTCGCCGGCAACGCCGATCCGATCCGGCTCGTCAATCCGATGGCCAGCCACATGGCGGCGATGCGCTCCAGCCTGCTCGGCAGCCTGATCGGCGTGCTGCGGCTCAACCTCGCGCGCAAGGCCACGCGGGTGCGGGTGTTCGAGATCGGCCGCGTGTTCATGCGCGACGCCAGCGTCGTCGACGGCGACTCGAGCGTTGCCGGCGTGGCGCAGCCGATGCGTCTCGCGGGCCTGGCGTACGGTGGCGCAGAGTCGCTGCAATGGGGTGCGAAGGATCGCGCGGTCGACTTCTTCGACATCAAGGGCGACATCGAAGTCCTGTTCGCGCCACGCGCCGTTCGCTTCGTGCCGGCCGAGCATCCGGCCATGCACCCGGGCCGCTGCGCACGACTCGAAGTCGACGGTCTGCCGGTCGGATTTGCCGGCGAGTTGCATCCGAAGTGGCGCCAGGCCTACGAGTTGCCGGTGGCGCCGCTGCTGTTCGAGCTCGATGCCGCGGCCCTGTCGCCGCGCGATCTGCCGGTGTACGTGCCGGTGCAGCGTCATCAATCGGTGTGGCGCGACGTCTCCGTGATCGCCGGTGCCGCCGTGACGCACGCCGCGTTGATGCAGGCGATCGCCGATGCGCAGCACGGCGGCGTGATCCGCTCGACCTGCCTGTTCGACATCTACCAGCCCGCCGTGCCCAGTGGCGACATGCGCCCGGGTGAGCGCAGCCTGAGCGTGAGGCTTGAGCTGCTGGACGACCAAGTCACCCTGACCGACGAGCGCATCGACGCGGTCGTGGCCGATGTACTGGCTGCGCTGGGTCGGCGGCTCGGTGTTCGGTTGCGCGGCTGAGGCCAGATCCCCATGAATGCTCACGATCCCCGCGCCATCGATCCGAACGACCGCACCGAGGACGATCAAACCGACCCCGGTCGTGTCGCACTGCCCACGCTGGAAACACCCACGCTGACCAAGGCCGACCTGGCCGAACTGCTGTTCGAACGCCTCGGGTTGAACAAGCGCGAATCCAAGGACATGGTCGAGGCGTTCTTCGACCTGATTCATGCCACGTTGATGTCGGGCCACGACGTCAAGATGTCGGGCTTCGGCAACTTCAACATCCGGCGCAAGGCACCGCGCCCCGGTCGCAACCCGCGCACCGGCGAGGCGATCCCGATCAAGGCGCGCAACGTCGTCACGTTCCATGCGAGCCACAAACTCAAGGGAGTCGTGCAAGGTGACATACCGCCGGAAGATGAGTTCGAGTAAAGTCTTAGCTTCCCTGCTCGAACTCATTGATTTTCATGGAGAAAGCGCTCCCAGCCATCCCCGCCAAGCGCTACTTCACTATCGGTGAGGTCAGCGAGCTGTGCGGCGTCAAGCCGTACGTGCTGCGGTATTGGGAGCAGGAGTTCACCCAGCTCAAGCCGGTCAAGCGGCGCGGCAACCGCCGCTACTACCAGCACCACGAAGTGCTGCTGATCCGCCGCATACGCGACCTGCTGTACGAGCAGGGATTCACCATCAGCGGTGCCCGCAACCGCCTCACCGAAGCCGCGCACGGTCGTGGTCAGCCCACTTCAGCGGCCGATGACGATGACGCCGAATTGGCGGGGTTCGATCTGGATGCGGCTGCTGGGGAGGTACAGCAAACGGCGGTTGCTGAAACGCCGGACATCCCTCAGCCCGAGGTATCGACGATCGCACTGTCGATGCCGCAGATGCGCCAGGAACTGATCTCGATCCGTGGGCTGCTGGCCGTCTGAAGCCCATGCGATTCAACCTATAATCCGTCCTCCAACGGGGCGTAGCGCAGCCTGGTAGCGCACTTGCATGGGGTGCAAGGGGTCGCGAGTTCGAATCCCGCCGTCCCGACCAACGAAGTCCAACGGGTCAGCTTCCACAAGGGGCTGACCCGTTCGATCTTTCGGAGTCCGATGCGCAGATTCCGACGCGCATTCCGATCGACCTTTCATGGTCGCTGCAATTCAGCCGTCGCCGTCGCTGTCAGTGAAGCTGAAGCCGCCTGCCGCAACGCCTGCCGCAATCTCGGCGTCGCGCGCACGCCCCCAGTAGAAGAGCGCGGCAGCCGCTCCGCTCATCAGCACCAGCGCAGCCATCCAGAACGGGGCTGCCGGGCGCAACCCGAACAGCAAGCCGGCGCTGATCGAGCCTGCCGCCTGGCCCAGGTTGCCGGCGGCGGCCTGGCGCCCGAGCAGCGCGCCGCGCTCGGTGCCGCGGCGCTCCAGCAACTCGTACGAGAGCACCGGCCCGATCATGCCCACGCCGGTGGCCACGACCGCGATCAACAAGCCCAGCGAAGCCGCATTCGGAACCGCCGACGTGAACGCCAGCGCCAGCGCCGAGGCGCCGAACGCGGCCGCAATCCAGCGCTGGTCGATGCGCTGGCGCACGCCCGGCAGCAGCAGCGTGGACTGGGCCGCCAGCATCGCCACGCTGCAAGTGAAGAACATCACCGCGATCGTGCCGCTGGCCAGCCCGAGTGTCTCGCCGCCGAACAGGTTGAAGCCGACCTCGAAGGTACCCACCGCGAAAGCGGCCAGCAGTGCGAGCAGCATCGAGGCACGCACGAACTGCCGGCGTGCGGCCGGCGCAGCGCCGGGTGCCGGCGACGCGGCGGCGGCCGGCCGCTCGCGGCCCAGGCACCACGGCGCGAGCAGCAACACCGGTATGCCGATGACGCCCACCACCAGCGCCGGCCAGTTCACCATCGACGGCATCTGGCCCGCCACCTTGCCCATCACCGGACCGGCCAGCCAGGCGCCGAACGCCGGGCCGGCCAGCAAGCCGACGAACGAGGCGGTGCCGAGCAGCACGAAGCGCCGGTTGCGATCGACCACGTTGCTGATGTCGGCGATATAGGCCTGCGCCGTGGGCACGATCGCGGCGGCGCCGGCGCCGGCCAGCAGGCGCGCCGCGTACACGAGGACCAGGCTGGGCGACAGCGCCGCCGCCGTGCCGCCCAGCAAGAACGCGGCAAAGCCGGCCATCAGCACGACGCTGCGGCCGACCCGGTCGGACAGCCGGCCCCACCACGGCGCAAACAGGAACAGCGCGAAGGTGTACACGCCACCGAGCGCGCCGACGTTCCTGGCGATGGTGTCGGGGCGCGCCTCGGGCACGTACTGCGCCAGGTACAGCTTGAGCAGCGGCAGGCCGGCGCCGTAGCCGAGCGAGACCACGAACACCGCAGCGCCGAGCCAGGCCATCGCGCGCGCGGTGCCATCGGCTGCGCCGCGCCGCAGCGCCGTTTTTCCAGACCCTATCGCCTCCATGGAGCGCTCATCGCCGGTCGTAGCGAAGCCACAGTCCGTTGTAGATCGGCACGTACGCCAGCCCCAGGAGCGCTCCATACAGGAAGCTCTTGACCAAGCCGATGGCGAAGCCTTTCAGGGTCAGCCACTCGAAGCCCGGCAGCGCAATCGCGAGGAACTGCACCATGTGCCCCTGCGCCGGATTCGTCAATCCGAACGCGATGCACAGCAGGTAGAGCACGGTGGCACCGAGCCCGAGTGACCACGTCACCACTTTCAGATTCATCATGGCGATTCCCCTCAATGCCTGTGGCCGGAATGATCCGAACCGCGCAGCGGCTCGCGTTGACGATCGCTTGACGGATCCGACCCGTCGCGGGGTTCACGGTGCCCGCCATGTCCGCCGTGGCCGCCGTGGCCGAAAAGGTGGGCTGCGAAGAACAACACCCCGACCAGCACCCAGATCCAGTTTTCCGAAATCCATTGCATGGCACACCTCCTGTGGTTCGCTTGGTATCGGCGCTGCCGACGCCAGCGTATTTCTGAACGCGATCAAGCCGCCCGCGGCGGTGCCTGGGCCCCCGCAGGGGCGCGCTCGATGGGCGCGGCCGGGCTCACGCGGCGGATGCCGGTCAGCCGCGTGCGCTTGAGCAACAGCGCGTTGATGGCCACCAGCGCGGAGCTGCCCGACATCGCCAGGGCCGCGACCTCGGGGCTGATCGTGAACGGGTAGAACACGCCGGCGGCGAGCGGGAACGCGATCACGTTGTAGCCCACCGCCCAGGCCAGGTTCTGGTGCATCTTGCGCAGCGTGGCGCGCGACAGCGCGATGGCGCCGACGATGTCGAACGGGTCGCTCTTCATCAGCACCACGTCGGCGCTCTCCATTGCCACGTCGGTGCCGGCGCCGATCGCGAAGCCCACGTCGGCCTGGGTCAGTGCCGGCGCGTCGTTGACGCCGTCGCCGACCATGCCGACCTTCTTGCCTTGCGCCTGCAGCTCGCGCACCTTGGCCGCCTTGTCGCCGGGCAGCACGTCGGCGTAGACGATGTCGATGCCCAGCTCACTGGCGATGCGCTCGGCGGTGGCACGGTTGTCGCCGGTCAGCATCGCGACCTGCACGCCCTTGGCGTGCAGCGCCTCGATGGTCTGCGCCGAGGTCGGGCGCACCGCGTCGGCGATCGCGATCAGGCCGATCAGGGTGCCGCCGTGCGCGACGTGCACGACCGTGCGACCCTGCCCCTGCAGCCGCTGCGAGTCCGCCGCCAGGGCGCCCAGAGCGACGCCCTTGTCCTGCATCAGCCGGCTGTTGCCGAGCAGCGCCAGGCGCCCGTCGATCACCGCCTGCGTGCCTTGGCCGTCGATGTTGGTGAACTCGCTGACGGAGGCCAGCGGCAACGCGCCGGCGCGCTTGAGGATCGCCAGCGCGAGCGGATGTTCGGACAGCTTTTCCACCGAAGCGGCAATGCGCAGCAGGTGGTCCTGCGTGACGCCGTCGGCCAGCGCGACGTCGACCACGTCGGGCTGGCCGAGCGTGAGCGTGCCGGTCTTGTCGAAGATGACGACGTCGAGCCGGGTCGCGTCTTCGAGCGCCGAGGCGTTCTTGAACAGGATGCCGTTCATCGCGCCCAGGCCGGTGCCCACCATCACCGCCATCGGCGTGGCCAGGCCGAGCGCGTCGGGGCAGGCGATCACGAACACGGTGATCGTCAGCGTGAGTGCCAGCAGCACCGGCTGGCCGAGCACGAAGTACCACGCGACGAAGGTCGACACGCCGATCAGGAATGCCACCAGCACCAGCCACTGCGAGGCGCGGTCGGCGAGCAGCTGCGCCGGCGCCTTGGAGTTCTGCGCCTGCTGCACCAGCTTGACGATCTGCGCCAGCGCGGTGTCGGCGCCGACCTTGGTGGCGCGGTAGCGGAAGCTGCCGCTCTTGTTGATGGTCGCGCCGATCACGGTGCTGCCCACGGCCTTCTTCACCGGCATCGACTCGCCGGTGAGCATCGACTCGTCGACCAGCGAGCCGCCTTCGAGCACCTCGCCGTCGACCGGGATCTTGTCGCCGGGACGCACGATGACGACATCGCCCAGCAGCACGTCGGCGGTGGCAACGGTGAGCTCGGCGCCGTTGCGAAACACGGTGGCCTTGGGCGGCGCCAGGTCCATCAGCGCGCGGATCGCCTCGGAGGCGCCGGCGCGGGCGCGCATCTCCAGCCAATGGCCGAGCAGGATGAACACCAGCAGCACCGCCACCGCCTCGTAGAACTGCGCGCCCTTGAAGAAGAAGGTCGCCCCGACGCTGAACAGGTAACCGGTGCCCACGCTGAGCACCACCAGCACCGCCATGTTCAGCACGCCGTTGCGCAGCGCCCGCGCGGCGGCGACGAAGAAGGGCCAGGCCGGGTAGATCACGGCGCCGCTGGCGAGCAGGAACAGCCACAGGTTCAGCTCGAGCCCGAAGGGCGGCACGAGCTTGATGAACGCCATGCCCATCGGCGCATACAGGAAGATCGGCACGGTGAACGCCAGGCAGATCCAGAACCGGTTGCGCATGTCGCGCGCCATGCCGCGCGCGTCCATGCCGGCACCGTGGCCCATCTCGTGGGCCATCGAGTCCATCGCGCCGTGGTCCATGGCATGGCCCTTCGTGGCAGCCGGCTGGGTGCCGGGCCCCGCGGGCGTTGCGTTCGCCATGTGCGCAGCGCCGCCATGGTCGTGCGCAGGCGCGTGCGCGCCGGCTTCGGGCCCGGGTGGGTGCGCGTGATCCTGCGCGTGAGAGTGCGCGTGGTCGTGCGCGGCGTGCGGTGTGCACAGGTGGTTCGGAACGCTTTCGCCGGCGCAGTGGTAGCCGCATTCCTCGATGGCGCGGCGCACGGCGTCGGCCGAAATCCGTTCCGGGTCGAAGCTCACGCTGGCGGTGCCCGCGACCGCGTTGGCCTGGACCGCGGCGACGCCGGGCAGCTGCGCGAGCTGCTTTTCGACGCCGCGCGCCGACATCGACGACAGCAGGCCGCCGACCTCGAAGGTTCGGGTGGTGTTCATGGTTCGGTCCTTTCTTGTTGTGTGCTCTCGCGGGCCGCGCCGCGAAGGTTGTGGCGGAGCTCGACGCTCATCCGAGCAAGGTTTTCAACGCTTCGAAGGCCACCTTCGGGTCGGCAATGCCGTGGTAGATCGGCGGTATTTCGCGCGTCAGGCCGAGCAGCCCGTACACACCGTGCATCGCCGTGCGCACCGAATACTCGACCGTGAACACCACGTCCTCGGGCACCTCGACGTACTGGCCGAGCAGCGCGTAGTTCTGCGCCCCGGGGGGGATCACGAGCGGGCGGTCGGCAACGTCGCGGCGCGAGAACTCGCTGGTGATGTAGGGCATCAGCACCGGAATCACGGTCGAGGTGCGCCGCACTTCGTCGAGCAGGTCTGCGAAGCCAAGCTGGTGGATCAGTTCGGTGAGGATCTCCTGGCCGCTGCACTGGGCCATCGGCTTGCCGACGTGGTCACCCGGCTGGTCGATGAACAGCCCGTAGCCCCACAGCGTGTACACGCCGTCGGGCTGGCCGGCAAAGTGTGGCGGGTGGGGCACGACGATGGACATCAGCCAGGCCGAGTCCTTGAAGGTCATCAAGCCGCCGGTGCCGGGCGCGTTGCCGCTGAACTTCTCGATCCGACGCACGAGCATCGGCGAGCGCATCGTCAGCGTGAACGACTCCCACTTGCTCTCGTCGATGTTGCCGCTGAATGCCGACGGGCGGCCGAAGCCCGGCGCCTTGCGCGCCAGGGTCTCCCACAGCGTCCAGGCGCCGTCGGCCTTGTCGCGCACGAGCGCGGGCGGGTGGTCGTCGTCGCCGGTGCGCGAGTCGGCGGTCATCGAGCCGATCGTGAGCAAGGCCAGGTCGTGCAGGCCGAGCGCGCACGAGAACTCCTGGCCGCGGCGCATGCCGCGGATTGCCGTGATCCGGTGCCCTTCGGTGTCGTTGAAGTCGACATCGGTCACCCGGGTGCCGTACTCGAACCGCACGCCCTGGTCCGCGAGCCACCGCTCGAGCGGGCGGATGATCGAGTCGTACTGGTTCAGTGCGCTGCGCCGCACCCCCGCCAGCGTGTGGATGCGCGGGAACTCCTGCAGGAAGCGCAGCATGTAGCGCTTCAGTTCGATCGCGCTGTGCCAGTTCTGGAACGCGAAAGTGGTGCGCCACATCGCCCAGAAATTCGTCTTGAAGAAGTGCGCCGAGAAGCAGTCTTCGATGCGCTTCGTGCCGATGACGCGCTCGGGTGTGGCCAACAGGCGCATCAACTCCAGGCGATCGTGCAGGTCGAAGCCGAGATCGGTCGCGTCCAGGATCTCGTGGTTGCGCCCGATCAGGCGCGCATGCGCGTCAGAGCGCCAGGCGGCGTTGAATGCCCACACGTCGTCCTTGATTGATCGGGCCGGATCGGCCAGCGACGGCACCGAATCGAGCACGTCCCACAGGCACACGTAGGCCTCTTCGGTCCACATGCGCCCGCCGCGCGTGACGTAGCCCCTGACCGGATCGCCCGAGCCATCGAGTGCGCCGCCGGCGACCTCGAGCTCTTCGAGGATGTGGATGTTCGGGCCGCGCAATCCGCCGTCGCGGATCAACAGCACCGCCGCCGACAGCGACGCGATGCCCGCGCCGACGAGGTAGGCCTTGGAGTCGTCGAGTGTCTTCATCACGGGGTACTCCTTCAACGGGGTTCAGACCAGGTTTTCGCGCGGATCGGGCCGGCCGCGGGCGTTGTGCATATTGGGCGCCGGCTCGATGCGGCCGGCCTTGCGTTGCCTCAAATGCAGCCAGACGATGCCGCTCATCGCGGCGGCGAAGAAGCACCACACCGAGATGAACCAGAACGCGTAGAACGCGTAGGCGGCGACGAACGAGACCACCGCAGCGATGCCGAACAGCCGGACCATGCGGTGGCTCGACACCAGCGGGCTGACGCAGGTGGCCAGCAGGTACAACGCCATCGCCGCTGCGGCATCGAAGTGCGGCGACACGTAGGCGATGTGCCGCCCGATCACCACCGCCTGGATCGGCAGGCGCACCAGGAAATACAACAGGTACAGGCCGATCACCACACCGGCCAGCGCGATGCCGCCCAGCACCTTGCGGCGCCGGCCTGCGGGTTCGAGCGCCAGCACGGCCAGCGGCACGTAGATCGGCCACAGCACGTGCGAGAACAGTGAGTACGCGTACGTGAGCACCTTGTTCAGCAGCGGCGCGTGGTCGGGAAAGGTCAGCCACAGCGCGCCCTCGATGAGCTGCTGCACGCCGAACAGCAGCGGGATCGATGCGAACGCGAGGTCTTCGCGCCGCCCGACCTGGCGCGTCGTGGCTGCGCCGATGAGCAGCAGCGCGGCTCCGGCGGTGAAGCTGACGGTGGCGGAAAAACACATGGTGGTGCTCCTCGGCGGATGGGGTGCCGGCTCAGTACTACCGTCGGCCCCAGCCGTGGGGCGCGCGGCGGGCGTCGGCGCTGCGGCTTCGGCCGTCGACGTGGCGTCGGTCGTGCTTCATCCGGGCGCTCCCGGGTGCGGCGCGGCCCGCCGCCGCGGGATCCAGCGCGGTGTGCGCGCCGCGTAGCGCTCCCACTCGGCGCCGAACTCGCGTTGCGCCGTCTTCTCTTCGGTGAGGGCCAGGCGCACGTACATGAAGCACAGCACCGGGAACATCGCCAGCGTCACCAGCGTCGGCCACTGCAGCAGGAAGCCGAACATGATCGAGACGAAGCCGATGTATTGCGGGTGGCGCACGCGCGCATAGGCGCCGGTGGTCGCGAGCCTGTGCTGGTGCTGGGCGGCGTAAAGCACCCGCCACGCCGCCGACAGGAGCCAGAAGCCGCCGCCGATGAACACGTAGCTCAGCAGGTGGAAGGGCCCGAAGTGCGGGTTGGCGCGCCAGCCGAACAGGTCTTCCAGCAGGTGGCCGGCGTCGTGCGACAGGAAGTCCACGCCGGGGTAGTGCCGGCCGAGCCAGCCCGACAGCAGATAGATCGTCAGCGGGTAGCCGTACATCTCGCTGAACAGCGCGACCAAGAAAGCCGAGAACGCGCCGAACGAACGCCAGTCGCGCGGACTTTGCGGCTTGGCAAAGCTGAACGCGAAGACGATGAACACCAGCGAATTGACGATCACCAGCGACCACAGACCATAGGCAGGGATGGACGGTTGCATGACGGGGTGCTCCTTGAGGGACCTTGAAAGAATCAGACCAAAGCCGGACCGGGATCAGACCGGGTACAGCTTCTCGAACGCGGTCTCGGCCCACTGGTCGCGCACCACGCGCCACGACTCGATGGCGCGCGCCACGGCCTCGCTCGCGCTGCGCTCCATGGCGTACCAGGGGTTGGCGTCGCGCTCCGGGTCGGCGGCGTGAGCGGCGTCGAGCGCGGCGCGCCAGACCGGCAGCCAGGCCAGCGCCGGCATCGCGCGCGGCGACCACATCTGCCGGCTGGTGCGCATCGGGTGCGCCTGCTCGATCAGGCGCGCGCCGGCCGGCGTGGCCAGTGCGCGCACCAGCGGCGACCACCACGCCGAGTACAGCGCGTCCAGCCGTTCGGAGAGCGCGCGCACGCGCTCGAAGCCGGCCGGATGCGCGTCGAACCCGAGGTCTTCCAGGCGCCGCGCGACGAACCGTGCCGGCGCCACCTCGCCGGGGGCCGCGGGCTCGTCGAGCAGCATCTCGTGCAGACCCGGCGGCAGCGCCTCGATCGCCGGCGCGTGGTGCAGGATCGCGCGGTGTTCGTGGCGCGCCACATCGGCCGACACGAAGATGCCGAGGTGGCCGACCTTGCGGTTGAACAGGTAGACGATGCGCTGGCCGGCGGCCACCAGCGCCTCGGTGGTCGGGTACACCGCGCTCAGCCAGGCCAGCGCCTGCGCCGGCGGCGTGATGTTGTCGCCGTAGGAACTGAAGATCACCAGCGGCGTGCGGATGCGCGTCAGGTCGGCGCGGCAGTGGTCGTCGACCACCACCGCGCCGTCTTCGAGCCGGTTGCCGATGAACAGGTCGCGCACGATCGACAGGATCTCCTCACGGCCCAGAAAGTAGTAGCCGTTCCACCAGCGCTCGAACTCCAGGAAGCGGTCGTGCTCGGCCTCGGGGTGGGCGTACAGCGCGTCGTACTTCTTGAACACGCCTTCGGGGCGCAGCGACTCGAAGTTCTGCACCAGCCAGGCGCCATCGAAGCGCCCGCCTTCCAGGTCGGCCAGCCAGTGCGTGATCCAGGCGCCGCCGGTGAAGCCCCCGGCCAGCCGCATCGGGTTCACGCCCGCCTCGCCGGCCCAATACGACAACGGCGAGCCATTGAGCACCGCCAGCCCGGCCCGGTGTTCGCAGTGCGCCAGCGCCAGCGTGGCCGCCCAGCCGCCCTGGCAGTTGCCGTAGACGATCGGCGGCGTGCCGGGGTGGCGCTCGGCCACCGTGTCGATGAAGCGTGCCAGCGACCAGATCACCGCGCCCAGCGTCTGCCCCTCGACCGGCGCCGGATCGAAGACGACGAAGTACACCGGGTGGCCTTCGAGCAGCGCCATGCCGACCTCGGAGTCGCGCTTGAAGCCGCCGATGCCCGGCCCGTGCCCGGCGCGCGGATCGATCACGATCACCGGCGCCGCGCCGCGCCTGACGTGCTGCTCCAGGTGGTCGGTGCCGCAGCGCGTCACGCGCAACAGCCGGTAGTTGCTCGGCGGCTCGAACGCGTGGGCGTCGGCGATGGGCTCCGATTCGAAATGCAGCAGGGGCGGCATGCCCGCGGCCTCATGCGCCCGCATGTTCTCGGCGCGCTGGCGCAGCGTGTCGGCGGTGGCCGCAGCGCGCCACCAGGCGTCGGCCAGGTAGCGCGTCCAGGTGTCGAGCGGTGATGCGGCGCTGCCGCCAGGTGCGGATGCCGGGAGGGCTGCCGACGTCGGCGCGGGCCGGGGCGCGGCGACGGGCACCGGGACGAGCGCGGGAGCGGGCGCGGGCGCGGTCACCGGCACGCCGGCTTTCGTGGGGGAAGGGCGCAACGCGCGTCGGCTGCGTACGTTCGTGGTCATGGGGAATCCTTCATCGTGGGTGAGCACGGCCCGAGACGTTCAAGCCGGACGCGAGGCCTTCGGGTAGCTGGCGTAGACGCTCGCCCGTCCGGCCCGGTCGATGAGCAGCACCTGATACGGGTCGTGCCGCGTGCCCATCTCCATGCCCGGCGAGCCCGGCACCATGCCGGGCACGGCCAGGCCGACGGCTACGGGCTTGCTGGCCAGCAGCCGCTGCACCTCGGTGGCGGGCACATGGCCCTCGAGCACGTAGCCGCCGACGGTTGCGGTGTGGCAGCTGCCGTAGCGGTCGGGCATGCCCAGGCGCGCGCGCTGCGCCGAGGGGTCGTCGACTTCGGTCACGTGGACCGTGAAGCCCGCGCCGCGCAGGTGCTCGACCCAGGCGCCGCAGCAGCCGCAGGTCGGGCTCTTGTAGACCTGCACCACCGTGGCGGGCGAGGCCGCCAGCGCAGGCAGCGTCGCCAGTGCGGTGAGTGCGGTGAGTGCGGTAGCGCTGCCGAGAAAGAGACGTCGTTTCATGAAGGGGTCCTCCGGTTCATGGCCGGCGCGGTCGTGAATGACGGCGCCAGCGGGGCGAGCGACGAGCGCTCGAATTCGAGGGTCAAGGTGCGCTCAGGGCTTGGCCTGCTCCGCCAATTGCCGGTGACCGGCCGCCATGCCGTCGTACTCGGCCGCGACGCTCTCGTAGTTGCTGACGATCGCATTGCAGTGGGCCGGCATGCCGGCGCCACCCTTGCCGGCAAACGCGATCCCCTTGTAGGTCGTGGCCATCTGGCGGTGTTCGGCGGCTGTGGCACGGGCCGCGGCGGCTTGCCTGTCGTAGTAGGTGGCCAATGCTTCGTGGTCGGCGCGCGTGTGCGCGGTCTCGATCTGCTGCAGCAGTTGCAATGACGGGGCCGTCGAGACCGCCGCGCAACCGCTCAGCGCCAGGCCACCCAATGCAATGCCGCTCCACAGCAGCAGGGTGGCGATGCGCCGGGGTGTTTTCAGATTCGTGCTCATGATCTTTCTCCAGGGTTGACAAGGTGCAATGAAGCGACCGGGCTCAGGAGGCCTCGGTGGCGGACTGCGGGGTATCTGCGCCAAGCGCCTGTGTGTTGCGCAGATTGCGCCGCAACTGCCACTGCTTGACCAGCGCATAGATCGCCGGGATGACGGCCAGCGTCAGCACGGTCGACGAGACCATGCCGCCGACCATCGGCGCGGCGATGCGGCTCATGACTTCGGAGCCGGTGCCGGTGCCCCACATGATCGGCAGCAGGCCGGCCATGATCGCGACGACCGTCATCATCTTCGGCCGCACGCGTTCGACCGCGCCTTCCATCACCGCGCCGTATAGGTCGGCCGCGGTCGGTGTGCGGCCCTGGCTGCGGCAGTGGTCCTGGGCCTCGGTCCAGGCCTGGTCGAGGTAGATCAGCATCACCACGCCGGTCTCGGCGGCCACGCCGGCCAGCGCGATGAAGCCCACCGCCACCGCCACCGACAGGTTGTAGCCCAGCGCCCACATCAGCCAGATGCCGCCGACCAGCGCGAACGGCACCGACAGCATCACGATCAGCGTTTCGGTGAGGCGGCGGAAGTTCAGGTACAGCAGCAGGAAGATGGTGAGCAGCGTGACCGGGATCACCAGCTTCATCTTCTCGATCGCGCGCTGCATGTACTCGAACTGGCCGCTCCAGGTGATGTAGTAGCCGGGTGGGAACTTGACCTGCGCGGCCACCGCCTTGCGCGCGTCGGCCACATACGAGCCGATGTCGCGGTCGCGGATGTCGACGAAGATGTAGGCCGACAGCAGCCCGTTCTCGGTGCGGATGCCGGGCGTGCCGCGCACCACGCGCACGCGCGCCACCTCGCCCAGCGGCACCATCGCGCCGTCCATCGTCGGCACCAGCACCTGGGTCTCGATCTGCTGCGGGTTGCTGCGCATCTCGCGCGGGTAGCGCACCGTCACGCCGAAGCGCTCGCGCCCTTCGACGGTGGTGGTGACCATCTCGCCGCCCAGCGCGGTGCCGATCACGTCCTGCAGGTCGCCGATGGCCAGGCCGTAGCGGGCGAGCTGATCGCGCCGCGGTTCGATGTCGAGGTAGTAGCCGCCGGTGATGCGCTCGGCAAATGCCGAGCTCGTGCCGGGCACGGTCTTGACGACGGTCTCGATCTGCTTGGCCAGCGTTTCCATCACGCCCAGGTCCTTGCCGAACACCTTGATGCCGATCGGCGTGCGGATGCCGGTGGCCAGCATGTCGATGCGCGCCTTGATCGGCATCGTCCAGGCGTTGGAGACGCCCGGGAACTGCAGCGCCTTGTCCATCGCGTCGATCAGCTTGTCGGTCGTGAGGCCGGCGCGCCACTGCGCCTGCGGCTTCAGGTTGATCACGGTCTCGAACATCTCCACCGGCGCCGGGTCGGTGGCGGTGTTGGCGCGCCCGGCCTTGCCGAAGACCGAAGCGACCTCGGGGAAGCTCTTGATGATCTTGTCCTGCGTCTGCAGCAGCTCTGCGGCCTTGGTGATCGACATGCCCGGCAGCGAGGCCGGCATGTACAGCAGCGTGCCTTCGTTGAGCGTGGGCATGAACTCGCTGCCGAGCCTGGACGCCGGGTAGATCGACACCACCATCGCGACCACCGCCGCCGCGATCGTCAGCTTCTTCCAGCGTATCACGCCGCGGATGATCGGGCGGTAGATCCAGATCAGGAAACGGTTCACCGGGTTCTTCGCTTCGGGCAGGATCCGCCCGCGGATGAACAGCAGCATCAGCACCGGCACCAGCGTCACCGACAGCAGCGCCGCGCCCGCCATCGAGAACGTCTTGGTGTAGGCCAGCGGCGCGAACAACCGGCCTTCCTGCGATTCGAGCGTGAACACCGGCAGGAACGACACCGTGATGATCAGCAGCGAGAAGAACAGGGCCGGCCCGACCTCCTTGCAGGCGTCGAGCAACGCCTGCGCGCGCTCGCCCCGGGTGGGGTCGGGCTTGAGCCGTTCGAGGTGCTTGTGGGCGTTCTCGATCATCACGATCGCGGCGTCGACCATCGCGCCGATGGCGATCGCCACGCCGCCCAGGCTCATCAGGTTCGAGCTCATGCCCAGCAGGTGCATCGCGATGAACGAGATCAGCACGCCCACCGGCAGCATCAGGATCGCCACCAGCGCCGAGCGCACGTGCAGCAGGAAGACCATGCACACCAACGCGACGATCACGCTTTCTTCGGTGAGCGTGCGCTTCAGGTTGGCGATCGCGCGGTGGATCAGGTCGGAGCGGTCGTAGACGGTCTGCACCGTCACGCCGGCCGGCAGGCCGGCGGAGACCTCGCTCACCTTGGCCTTGATGTTGCGGATGACCGCCAGCGCGTTCTCGCCGAAGCGCGCCATCGCGATGCCGGCCACCACCTCGCCTTCGCCGTTGAGTTCGGCCACGCCGCGCCGTTCGTCGGGCGCGAGCTCGACGCGGGCGATGTCGCGGATCAACACCGGCGTGCCCTTGTCGCTCTTGACCACCAGCCGTTCGAGATCGTCCTTGCCGCGCAGGTAGCCTCGGCCGCGCACCATGTACTCGGTCTCGGCCATCTCGATCACGCGCCCGCCGACGTCGCGGTTGGAGTCGCGGATCACCTGCGTGACCCGCGACAGCGGGATGCCGTAGCTGCGCAGCTTGAGCGGGTCGACCGTGACCTGGTAGGTCTGCACGAAGCCGCCGATCGACGCGACCTCGGCCACGCCGTGCGCCTTGGTGAGCTGGTAGCGCAGGTACCAGTCCTGGATCGTGCGCAACTCGGCCAGCGTCTTGTCCTTGGCCAGCAGCGCGTACTCGTAGACCCAGCCCACGCCGGTGGCGTCGGGGCCGAGGGTCGGGGTCACGCCCTTGGGCAGCCGCCCCGACACCGCGTTCAGGTACTCGAGCACGCGCGAGCGGGCCCAGTAGATGTCGGTGCCGTCGTCGAAGATCACGTAGACGAACGAGGCACCGAAGAACGAGAAGCCGCGCACCACCTTCGACTTGGGCACGCCCAGCATCGCGGTCGTCAACGGGTAGGTGACCTGGTCCTCGACCACCTGCGGCGCCTGGCCCGGGTACTCGGTGTAGACGATCACCTGCACGTCCGACAGGTCGGGCAGCGCGTCGAGCGGTGTCTTCACGACCGCGAAGATGCCGCCGATCACGACGAACAGCGTGGCGAGCAGCACGAGCGCGGGGTTCTTCCCCGACCACTGGATGATTCTGGTCAGCATGGTCTGCGCGCGCTCAGCGGCTCGTGGGTTGGGTGGTGACCGGCGTGATGGACGTCACCACCCATTCGCCCGGCTGGCGCTCGACGAATTCGAACGCGACCTTGGCGCCGGGTTTGAGGCCCTGCAGCAACGCGGCGTTGGCGACCTTGAACTCCATCGTCATCGCCGGCCATTTCAGCGATGCGATCGCGCCGTGGTTCAGGCTGACGGTGCCGGCCTTCGCGTCGATGCTGTCGACGGCGCCCACCCCCTGGTGCCCCACCGGTGCAGCCGCGCCTGGCGCCACCGCGGCGCCGGACGCGGCGCCTTCGGCCTGAGCGGCACCTGCCTTCGCGGGCGGCGTGCCGAAGCCGCCGATGGCCGCCTTCAGGTTGCTCTCGGCATCGATCAGGAAGTTGGCGGCGACGACGACCTGCTCGCCCGCGCGCACGCCGCTCCTGACCTCGATGTGGTTGTCGGTGCGCGCGCCGAGCTGGACTTCGCGCGGCTCGAACCGGCCTTCGGCGAGTTGCACCAGCACGATGCTGCGCGTTCCGCTGTCGATCACCGCCGAGTCGGGCACGGTCAGCACCGGTGCCTTGCCGCCGACGTTCAGGTCGACGTCGGCGTACATCGCCGGCTTCAACAGGTACCCGGGGTTGGCCAGCTCGACGCGCACCGGCACCGTGCGCGTCTCGGGCTTCATGGTCGGGTAGACGTAGGTGATCGTGCCCTCGAACACCTTGTCGGGGTAGGCGTTGATCTTCACGCTCGCCTTGGCCCCCGTCTTGACGAGCGCGATGTCCTGCTCGGCCACGTCGGCCACCACCCACACCCGGGACAGGTCGGTCACCTGGTAGAGCGCGTCACCGGGCATGAAGCGCATGCCCTGCAGCGCCTTCTTCTCGGTGACGATGCCCGACACCGGCGAGCGGAACGTGATCGTGCGGGTGGCCTGGCCGGTCTTCACGAGCGCCGCGATCTGCTGCGCCGACATGTCCCAGTTGCGCAGCCGCGCCAGGCTCGCGTCCGCGAGCTGCTGCATGCCGCCGGCCGCGTCGGCGCCGCTGCCCTTCATGGCCTGCGCGCCCTGCGCGGCGACGGCGTACTCGCGCTGCGCCGACACCAGCTCCGGGCTGTAGACCTCGAACAGCGGCTGGCCCTTGGCGACCGGCTGGCCGGTGACGTTGACGTGCAGCCGTTCGACATAGCCCTCGAACTTGGGCGAGATCGCGTAGACGCGGCGCTCGTCGGGCTCGACGCGGCCGGCTGCGCGCACGGTCTGGCCGAGCAGGCGCATGCTGGCGGCTTCGGTGCGCACGCCCAGCCGCTGGACCTTGTCGGTGCTGATGCGGATCTGGTCGGGGTTGGCCGGGCCGCTCGAGGCCGTGTCTTCGTCCGCATACACGGGGATGTAGGCCATCCCCATCGAGTCCTTCTTCGGCGTCGGCGAGGTGTCGGCCAGGCCCATCGCGTTGCGGTAGTAGAGCAGCTTGCGCGGCTTCGATGCGGCGCCTGCCGGGGCCACGGCCGCGTCGGCGCGGGTCAGCACAGCGTCGGTTGACGCGCCGTGTGAGCGGGTGCCGAGCCAGTAGCCGCCGGCGCCCACGGCGCCCAGCAGCACGAGCACCGTCAGTGCGTTCGAGGTCTTCAAAGGTCTGCTCCCAAAATGCGTTCGATCTCGGCCAGCCGCAACTGCGCCTGGACCTGAGCCTTCAGTTGTTCCTGCCGCGCCTTGCGGATCTGCAGTTGGGCGTCGAGCAAGGTGGCGAAGTCGACCTTGCCGGTCTCGTAGCCGGCCAGCGCGGAGCGCAGCGTCAGGTCCGACTGCGGCAGTTGCTGCGTTGCCACCAGCGCCTCGGTGCGGCGCGCCGCCTCCAGGCCAGACAGGTTCTCGGCCAGGTCACCGCGCAGCTGGTTCTGCAGCGCCTGGGTGCGCGAGCGCGCGGCGCCGACCATTGCCTCGGCTTCGCGTTCCTGCGAGCGGCGCGAGGCCTGCTGCAGCGGGATGTTCATCTCCACCATCACGCCCCAGGTGGTGATGCGCGAGCCCATTTGCGTGGGCACCACGCCCACCTGGAAGTCGGGGTAGCGGTTGCGCAAGGTCAGGTCGCGGTTCTTCTGCGCGGCACGCAGCCGCGCTTGTTCGGCGAGCAGCAACGGGCTGGACGTTTGCGCCCGCTGCCACAGCGTCGGTGCATCGAGTGCGGTGAGCGCCGGCACCGGGCGCAAGGCCTGCGGTTCGGCCAGCGGCGCCCCCGCGTCGCGAGCCAGCAGCGCGTTCAGACGGGCGCGCAACTGCTGCTTCTCGCTGTCGAGCGCGATCACCTCGGCGCGCATCGAGCTCTGCTCGAGCTGCGCGCGGATCGCGTCCTGCTGCGCGACCAGACCGCCGGCATAGCGCGCCTGGGCGATCTGCTCCAGCCGCGACGCGAGGTCGAGGTTCTGTTTCGTCAGCCGCTCGGTGCCCGCGGCCAGGTAGTACTGGGCATACGCGGTCTTGATGCGCGCGGCCAGTTCGCTCCAGGTGGCGTCGGCGCGGGCGCTGGCCTGCTGTGCGTCCGCCGCCGCCACGTCACGGCGCAGATCGCGCTTGCCCCACGCGGGCAGCGGCTGCAGCACCGTGTACTTGGTGTCGCCGACGCGGTTGGGCAGCAGGCTGGGGCGCGCGTCGCTGCCGTAGTTGTTGATGTTCTCCAGCTCGACGCGCAGCACCGGGTCGGGCAGTGCGCCGGCGGGCTGCACGCGCTGCGCGGCGGCGTCGGCTTCGAGGCGCATCGCTGCGAGTTCGGGGCTTTGCGCGCGGGCCTGTTCGAGCAGGCCGTCGACGTTGGCGCCCAGCGCCACGGGCTGGGCCCAGGCGCCAAGCGTGGTGCCCGCGCCGATCAACAGCGCGGCCAAGAGGCGGCGCGAGTCAATGGCCACAGCAGCAGCCCTTGGAACGCGAGCGGCCGTGTCCTTGCGACGGCGCACCGCCGCACCCCGACGAAGCGGCGCGCGCCGGCGCCGCCTTGCCAGTGGCCGCGGTGGCGGACGCTGTGGCCGGTGCGGCGGGATAGCCGGCGGCGTCGAGCGCGGCCACCAGTGCGGTGGTCAACGGCGGGGTCGCGGCAGGGTTCGCGGCCGCCGCGTCGTCCAACTGGACGCGGACGCGACCACTGGGCAGGTCGACCTGCACGCCGCGCACGCCGGCCACCTGTTTCAAGGCCTGCGTCACGTGGTTGACGCAGGTGTTGCAACTCATGTTGCGGACGTCGAGTTCGATGCTGGACATGAAGTGATCCTTTCGAGGGTTGGAGAGGCGGCGTGCAGCGTTTCGACGCACGTCAATGGACATGGCCGCCGCCGGGCCCCGGCCGCGCCGGTTCATTGCGGTCCGCGGCTTCGTCCTGCGGCCGTTGCATGTGGCCCGCGTGGCCGCCGTGGCCGCCGTGCCCGCCGTGGCCACCGTGGCCGAACACGTGCATCAACGGGCAGGCGAGCAGGATCAGGAACGGCGCCAGCTGCAGCAGGTGCGCGCCGTGGCCGAAATAGAGCAGGGCCACGGCACCCGCCAGGCCGATCCACAGCAGCCACTGGTTGACGCGCGACCAGTTGCGCCGGCCCGGCGTATCGGTGTTTCGTTGAGTCGAATTCATGCGCTTGCTCCTGGTTGGCCCGAGGACGAATCTCGGGCACGGGTGACGGGATCGGTCGAACCTGGCGTGGTCGCGGCGCCTGACCGGCGCACCGAGCCGACAGCGTCGGCGTCGATGCCGCAATCCCGGTCGTCGGGGCCGATCGGCAGGTACTGGTGGAGAAGGGCGCCGGCGCAGGCCGGCGCATTGCAGCCCGAGGGGCTACAAGATCAGGCGCTGGAACGCGATCCGGATCGGGACCGCCATGGGCCCCGGATCGACGACGCTGACCGGCGTGCCGGTGACGACAACCCTCGCCAACGCGAGTTGCGCATCGGCCGGCGCGGGCGCCTGCCAGATGGCGGTGAACGGATCGATCTTCTGCTTGAGCGTCTGAGCCCCGGTGGAAGGCTCGTTGCAGGCCTTGGCACATGCCGCGTTGTCGCCGTGCGGCGAACGATGCGCCTGGCTGCCCGCGGCGTGCGTCTCGTGGGACGCGGGGGCCGCTGCGGCGAGGTCGTCGCCATGCGCCGCGATCGCACTGCCGTGGCCGGACTCGGGTGCCAGCACGCACGCGTTGACGATGCCCGCCGTCAGCATGAACAACCACGCCAGCAACACCTGAGTGGCGATGCGGCGAAGTCGGCGCTGCTGGCCGAACAGGGCTGTCACGGAGCGATGGCGTGCGTGGACATGCGGCGAGCATACCGACTGGGCGCGCGGCGGGCTTGATCGGGATCAACTCGGCGTCGGCATCGCCGTCAATGGCGGGTGTCCAGTGCTCGTGCCCGTCGACGGCTCCGCCAATGCCTTGCGCGCGGTGCACCACGCCATCGTCGAATACCGGCGCCATCATGAACTGGAGTTGCACCGGCTGAACGTGCAGGCGCCTCTGTCGCGCCACATCGCGCGCTTCGTGAGCCGCCACGACCGCCACACCTGGCAGCGCGACCGGGCGGGCGCTGCGATGGCCGGCGCCCGCAGCGTGCTCACCCGGGCCGGCGTGCCCCATCACACGCATGGGGTCGGCGGCACCAGCGCCGTGGAGATCTGCCGCGCGGCCGAGCGCCTGGGCGCGCACCACATCGTGATCTGACCATGTACCAGCCCAGGCCGATCTGGCTCGGAATCAGCAGCGCCGGACTCCAGTGAAAGAACTTGGCTGGTCGGCTGCAGCGGCCGTCGGCAGCGGTCGAGGAGGCCGCTGTTTGCATCATGACGTTGCGGTGGTCCAGGTGGCGGGTGGGTCGGTGATGGCGCAGGACGGGCCGGCGCGGTGACGCGCCGGCCGGACCGTCGGCGTCAGAAGATCAGGCGCAGCCCCGCGCGCAGCCAGGTCGCCGAGGGCTCGCCGCTGGCCTGGGCGACGGGGTGCCAGGTGCGCGACACACTGAAATACGGCGCGACGCGGCGGTTGAATTCATAGCGCGCCTGCACGCCCAGGTCGGTCTGGTACGGCCCGCGACGCACCGTCGCGTCGAGGTTCGACGCCGACCACTCCACGTTCACGTAGGGCCGCACGATGAAGCGGTTGGTCAGCAGGAAGTCGTTCTCCAGCCGGGTGCGGCCGAAGAGCTTGCCGTCGTCGCGCACGTACAGCTTCAGGTCGACGTCGAAGGCATAGGGTGCCAGGCCGCGCACCCCGACCGCGAGATAGTCGCGCCGGCCGGGGCGCTCATCGTGGCGCAGGCCGATCTGCGCGTCCCAGAACGGCGCGATGTAGCGCCCGTAAAGCAGCTGCAGCTCCGACGTGTCGGTGCGCCCACCACTGCGCCGGCCGTCGAACTGGTACCACAGGCGGTTGAAGTCGCCGCCGACCCAGCCGTCGACGCCGAGCGACTGCACCGAGCCCGAGCGCCCGCGCACCGCGCCGCTGTCGGCCTCGACCCGGGTGTAGGAGCAGATCGAGTCGCCCTCGGCGTGCGCTGCGGTGCCCAGGATGCTGAGCACGGTGGCGGCGAGCCAGCGGCGTGCCGCCTTGTTGTTGCAGGTGATCATTGGGTTCGTTCCTCAGGCCACCTTGACGAGGGCCATCATGCCGGTGGCCATGTGATAGAAAAGATGGCAGTGGAAGGCCCAGGTGCCTGCGTCCTGGTAGGTCACGTCGAGCTCCACCGTCTGCGCCGGCGGCACGATGATGGTGTGCTTGCGCGGCGCGAAAGCGCCGTTGCCGTTGACCAGTTCCATGAACACGCCGTGCAGGTGCATCGGGTGTTCCATCATCGTTTCGTTGACCATCTTGAGGCGCACGCGCTCGCCCAGGCCCATCTCGAACGGCACGGACTGCGACATCTTCTTGCCGTTGATCGACCAGAAGTAGCGCGTCATGTCGCCGGTCAGGCGCACCAGGATCGTCTTGTCGGGCGCGCGTGGGTCGGCGTTGCGCGTGGCCGCACGCAGCAGCGCGTAGCTCAGCCGGCGCAAGCCGTCGGCGCCGGCCGGAGCGACGACGGTCGCATTCACGTTCTCGTCGCCCATGCCGGGCATGTCGCCCATGGCTGGCATGGCCGGTGCGGGCATCGGCATGCCGGCGTGAGGGCCTGATTGGCCGATGCCGGCCTTGCCCATGTCCATGCCCGCCATGCCTTCCATGCCGGCCATTCCCGCCTTGCCAGCGCTTGCATCCGAAGCTGGCGTGGCCGGCATGCCGGGCATCGCCGCCATGTCGGAGGCCGCACCGCCCATGTCCATGCCGGTCATGCCCATGTCGGCCATCGTGCGCACCGGCGGCGGGCCCATCGGCGGCACCGGCGCGCTCATGCCGAGTTCGGGCGCGAGCGTGCCGCGCGCATGGCCCACGCGGGCCATCGTGGGAGCGAACAGCGTGTAGGCCCTGGCCTGCCCGGGCTGCACGATCACGTCGTAGGTCTCGCCGTTGCCGATGCGGAACTCGTCGACCTCGACGGGGCGCACGTTCTGCCCGTCGGCCTGAACCACCGTCATCGGCAGGCCGGGAATGCGCACATCGTAGAAGTTCATCGCCGAGGCGTTGATGAAGCGCAGCCGCACCCGCTCGCCCGGCTTGAACAGGGCGGTCCAGTTCTGCGCGGGCGTCATGCCCTGCAGCAGCGAGGTCCACTCGGGTCCGCCATCGGTGTAGTCGGTGGGGTCCATGCGCATCCTGGCCCACTCCATCCGCTCGTTCCAGATGGCGGCGCGGGCTTTGGCGTCGGGTGCATTGCGCAGCTGGGCCAGAAACTGCGGCGTCGTGATGCGCCGGTAGTTGTAGTAGCCGTCGATCTTCTTCAGGTTGGCGAGCACCTGCGCCGGCGGCGTGTCGTTCCAGTCCGAGAGCATCACGATGTACTCGCGTTCGTACTGGAACGGGTCGGGCCGGATCGGGTCGATGATCAGCGGCGCGAACATGCCGGCGGCCTCCTGCAGCCCCGCATGGCTGTGGTACCAGTAGGTGCCGGACTGGTGCAGCTTGAAGCGGTAGGTGAAGGTCTCGCCCGGCGCGATACCCGGGAAGGTGACGCCGGGCACACCATCTTGGCTGTTGGGCACGAGCAGGCCGTGCCAGTGAATGCTGGTGACCTCGCGCAGCGTGTTGGTGACCCGGATGACGACCTCGTCGCCCTCGCGAAAGCGCAGCACCGGCCCCGGCATCGTGCCGTTGAGGGTGACGCCCATCACCGGCGTGCCGGTGATGTTGAGCGCCGTATCCGCCACCGTCAGTTCGTAGGACCGGCTCACCGGCACCGAGCCGAGTTCGACGGCCCGCACCTGGGCCCAGGCGCGCGGCATGGCGGCCAGGGCGCCGAGGCCGAGCAGCGACTGCAGCGACCTGCGCTTCAGGCGATCCATCGCGCCCGGATCCGCCGAGTCCACCGGAGCCCGAAGGCGCGTCGCCGGCCGCCTCATTTGACCGCTTCGATGGCGGTCACGACGAGCGCACCGTCGGCCTTCGCGGCCACGAAGCGGACCTTGTTGCCAACCTGGACCTTGTCGAGCAGCGCCGGGTCGGTGACCGTGAACACCATCGTCATGCCGGGCATGTCGAGGTTCTTGATGTCGCCGTGCTTGAGCGTGATCTTGCGGTTGTCCTTGTCGATCTTGCGCACTTCGCCATCGGTCATCGGCATGTCGGCCGTCGCGTCCATTTTCATGCCCGGCATCGCCATGCCGGGCATGTTCATGCCGTCCATCTTGCCGTGCGGCATCGCCGACTGGGCCTGGGCGGTGAGGGCGAACGGGGCGGCCAGGGCAATCGTGGCGGCGGCGGCGAAGGTCTTGAGGGAGTTCATGGGGTCGGGTTCCTTGGAAAAAACTGCTGACGAGAAGAACGGGAGTTGTCGAGGCTGGGCGACGGCCGGTGACCGCCGCAGTCAGTGCTTGTGGTTGCCTTGAGCGGAGGCGCGGGCCGGCGCAGCCGCGCTGGCCACGGTGATCAACCCCTTCATGCCGGCGTCGTAGTGGCCGGGCTGAAGGCAGGCGAAGTCGACCGTGCCGGAGCGCGTGAAGTGCCAGACCACCTCGCCGGTCTTGCCAGGGGCGACGCTGACCATGTTGGCATCGGCATGCACCATGCCGGGCATCTTCAGCATCATGGCGTAGTGCTCCTTGAGCTCCTGGGGCGTGCCCAGCACCATCTCGTGCCGAACCTGGCCGGCATTCCTGGCGACGAAGCGGACGGTCTCGCCCTGCTTGACGGCGATGGCCGGCGCGCTGAAGCGCATGTCGTCGGTCATGTCGACCTCGATCGTGCGCGTGACGCGGGCGGCCTGGCCCGGCTCGCCGATGGCGCTGGCACCGTGGCCGTCGCCGTGCGTGCCTGCGGCCAAGGCGATTGCGGACGCGGCGAGCAGCGCCACGGGCATGGAGGTGTTGCGGATGCGGCGGAGGAGCATGTGGGGTCCTTGTGGCGGGGTGGGTCGGAAAGCGTCGGGTGGGTCAAAGGGCCTGCAGGCCGGTCACGACGAAGTCGCCGTCGATGCGCTCGGCATGAAAGCCGATGGCTTGGCCGACCGTGGCTTGGTCGAGCAGAGTGGCGTGCGCGGCGCGGAACACCATGGTCATGCCCGGCATGCCCAGGCTGTCGATTGCCTCGTGCTGGATCGTGATCCGGCCGGCGTCGGCGTCGATCTGCTTGACCAGGCCGCGGGTCCACGGAGCGGACGACGCCACGGCGGTGTCGACGGGCTGCGCGCGCATTGGCGTGGCGGCTTGGCTCACGTAGCGCGCCGCCATCACGCCACCGGTGGCGATCACGAGCACGGCGAGCACGCTGAATTTGTCGAAGGCGGTCATCGTCGGTCCTGTATTCGTGAGTTGGGCGGCACCGCCGGCCTGCCCGGCCCGCGGTGGCGGCGCATCGGTGCGTCGTGATCGGTACTGTAGGAAGGCCGCCGCCTCGGCAACGTGGCCGGATGATTACGATCCTGCAATCTCCGGCAGCGAGCTTCGCCGCCGCTGCCGTGCGCGGCGCGCAGAATCGCCCCCATGAAAATCCTCGTGGTCGAAGACGAACAGCGGGCCGCCGACTACCTGCGCCAGGGCCTGGCCGAGAACGGCTACACCGTCGAGGTGGCGTTGACCGGCACCGACGGCCTGCATGCGGCGATGACGGGCGACCACGACCTGGTGGTGCTGGACGTGATGCTGCCCGGCGTCGACGGTTTCGCGGTGCTTTCGGCGCTGCGCACGGCCCGGCAGACGCCGGTGCTGATGCTCACCGCGCGCGGGCAGATGAACGACAAGGTGCGCGGCTTCGACCTGGGCGCCGACGACTACCTGGTCAAGCCGTTCCAGTTCCCCGAACTGCTTGCCCGGGTGCGCGCGTTGCTCAAGCGCGGCAAGGCGGCCGGTGCCGACCCGGCGGAACGGGTCGCCGACCTGGAGATCGATCCGGTGCGCCACCGCGCCACGCGCGCGGGCCAGCGCATCGACCTGACCGCCAAGGAGTTCGCGCTGCTGGTGCTGCTCGTGCAGCGCTCCGGCGAAGTGCTGTCGCGCACCGAAATCGCCTCGCTGGTGTGGGACATCCACTTCGACTCCGAGACCAATGTCGTCGACGTGGCGATCCGCCGGCTGCGCGCCAAGGTCGACGACCCGTTCGAGACCAAGCTGATCCAGACCGTGCGTGGCGTGGGCTATGTGCTCGAAGCGCGTCCCGGCGCATGAGCCGGCCCAGCCGTCCGCAAGGCGAAATCACCGCAGCGCGACGCGCCGGGGTCGCCCGATGAGCGCCCCCAGCCGGCGTTGCCACCGCCCCCGAGTGGGACGATCAATGTGGCCGAGCAACACTTGCGCATGAGCGAACCGCACCATCATGGACCGGGCCCCGGCGAGTCCGCGGGCGAACACCCCAGCGCGCGGCGCGAAGGGTTGCCGAAGTACCACGCGGTGTGGCGGACAGGGCTTGCCGAGACTTCGCTGGCCCTGCGCATCGCCCTGGCCAGCGTCGTGCTCGGGCTGATCGTCAGCGGGCTCGCGGCGGGCCTGGGCTACTGGACGTTGGCACGCGAGCTCGACAGCCGCGTCGCCAATGAGCTGGCCGGCCGACAAGATCTGCTGCTGCATGTGTTGTCGGAGCTGGCAGGCGCCGGCAACGTTCCCGCCAGCGGCCATCGGTTCGCAGACTTGCTGATCGGCCACGACGACCTGCATCTGGCGGTCGTGGACCCGCGCGACGGGCGGGTTCTGGCGAGCTTCTCGCGCATCGCGCTCGAGTCCGTCGCCCGCCTCGGCGATCGGGCGCGGCCGGGCGTGTTGCACTGGCAGGGCAGTGACGGCAAGCAGTACGCGTCGCTGGTGAGCACGGGCACCCTGGGTGACGGCCAGCACGTGCGTTTCGTGCTGTCGCTCGACCTGCAGGCCGACCGGCAGCTGCTGGGCGCCTTCGTGCGCGCCACGCTGGTCGGTCTGCCGGTGCTGTTGCTGATCGTGGCGCTCGGTTCGTGGACGGTGGCGCGCACGGGGCTCGCGCCGTTGAAGCAGTTCACCCGGCTCGCGTCGACCATCACCTCGAACAACCTGAGCCAGCGGCTGGCGCGCCCCGGGCTGCCAGTCGAACTGCGCGAACTGGCCGACGACTTCAACGCGATGCTGCAGCGTATCGACGAAGGCGTGACGCGGCTGTCGGAGTTCTCCGGCGACCTGGCGCACGAGATGCGCACGCCGGTGGCCACCTTGCTCGGGCGCACGCAGGTCGCGTTGTCCAAGGGCCGCACGATCGACGAGTTGCGCGACGTGCTCGCCGGCAACGTCGAGGAACTCGACCGGTTGACGAGGCTGATCGCCGACATGCTGTTCCTGGCGCGGGCCGACCAGCGTGCTGCGGTGATCGAGCGCTCGCAGGTGGACCTGGCCGGCGAGGCGCGGCGCGTGGCGGAGTTCCTGTCGATCGTTGCCGAAGAACGCGGCATCCGCGTCGAGGTGCAGGGCGAGGCCACCGTGGCGGCCGACCGCCTTCTCGTGCAACGCGCGATCACGAACCTGCTGACCAACGCGATCCGGCACGCCGACGCGCCCGGTGTCGTCCGGGTGACCGTCAGCCGGAACGATGGCCAGGCGATCGTCGAGGTGGCCAACCGCGGAAAGGGCATTGCGGCACAGCAGATCGAACGGGTCTTCGAGCGCTTCGTGCGCCTCGATGCCTCGCGCGCACGCGCCGACGGCGGCATGGGCCTGGGGCTGGCGATCGTCAAGTCGATCATGCTGGCCCACGGCGGGAGCGTCTCGGCCTCGAGCGAGGCCGGCGGGTTGACGCGTTTCAGGTTGGTCTTCGAGTGCGCGTGAAGCTTGCTGCGCGTCGCCTTGTCGCGCCAGTGTTCAGTGCGCTGGCGCGCGACTTCACTTGACCGGAATCGGTGTTCCGCGATCGACCGCCACCGCGGTGACGCTGTTCTTCGGAGAGCCGTCGATCAGGCGGTCGGAATAGGTCAGGTAGACCAGCGTGTTGCGCTTCTTGTCGACCATGCGCACCACGCGCAACTTCTTGAACAGCATCGACAAGCGCTCGCTGAAGACCTCTTCCTGCTCCGGCAGCGGCTTGCTGAAATGCACCGGCCCGACCTGCCGGCAGGCGATCGACGCCTCGGCCTTGTCTTCGGCCAAACCGAACGCGCCCTTGAGGCCGCCGGTCTTGGCGCGCGACACGTAGCAGGTCACGCCGTCGACCTTCGGATCATCGTAGGCATCGACGACCACCTTGTGATCGGGGCCGATGAGCTTGAACGCGGTGTCCACCTCGCCCACCGGCTCGGCATGAGCCCAGGGCACCCCTGCGGCCACCAGCAGAATCGCCACTTCGAATCTGTTCACGGAACTTCCTTGCTCGAATTCGTCGGCGCACGACGCCCGATGGTCGGCAGCCTCAGCGCTGCCGGTACTGCGCGGCGCCGAACAGCGTTTCGCGCGCCTTGTCGTCGACCAGCGGCTTGCGCTGCGCGGCCAGCACCTCGACGCCGCGCTGCACCGCCGGGCGCGCGGCGATCTCGTCGAACCAGCCTTTGAGGTGCGGATAGTCGTTCCAGTCGATGCCCTGGTTCTTCCAGGAGCGCAGCCACGGGAAGATGGCAATGTCGGCGATCGTGTAGTTCGGCCCGGCGAAGTACTTGCTCTTGGCGAGCCGCTTGTCCATCACACCGTACAGGCGCCGGGCCTCGTTGGTGTAGCGGTTGATCGCGTACTCGATCTTCTCCGGGGCGTAGATGCGAAAGTGGTGCGCCTGCCCGAGCATCGGGCCGACGCTGCCCATCTGGAACATCAGCCACTCGAGCATCGCGTATCGACCGCGCGTGGTGGCCGGCAGAAACTTGCCGGTCTTGCCCGCCAGATAAACAAGGATCGCGCCGGATTCGAACAGCGAGATCGGCTGCCCGTCAGGCCCATCGGGGTCGACGATCGCCGGGATCTTGTTGTTCGGGCTGATGGCCAGGAACTCGGGCTTGAACTGGTCGCCCGCGCCGATGTCGATCGGCGTTACCCGGTAGGGCAGGCCGCACTCCTCCAGCATCACGTGAACTTTGTGGCCGTTGGGTGTGGCCCACGAATACACTTCGATCATGTTTGCACTCATGTTGGCGGCTCCTCGGTGCGTGGTGTCGATGTTGTGCCGTCACTCTAGTTGATTGGGCGCCGCGATGCTCGCATCACTCAAGCGTTTGTTCGCCAGCCGCGCGATCGACCGCGATCTGACCGACATCTCGCAATGGGCGCAGCGCCGCGGCCTGGGCTTCAAGCGCGCCCGCGGCGACGATGGCTTCGTCATCGACGGCACCCTCGAAGGCAAGCCCTGGCGCATCGAATGGGGCCCGCCCCACCGTCCCTACATCGCGGGCCACGAACTGCGCCTGCGCATGGAACTCGACTTGCCGTCCGACATGCAGATGCTGCTGCTGTCGCGGCCGTTGATGGACGCGCTGGAGCGCCAGACCTTCGAGGAGTTCACCGACAACGTGCAAACGCAGATCGGCACCAAGACGCCGGAAGAGATGCGTTGGCTGGTGATGTTCCCGAAGGTCGATCTGAGCACGCTCAAGACCCTGCGGGCGCACTTCGGCGCGGTCGCGAGCCTGCCGGCGGCCGGGCTCGCATGGCTCGACGGGCCACTCGCGCACGCACTCGAACAGGCCACGAAGACGCTGCTGCGCGACGACCCGCCGTTCGTGCTGATGACCTTGCGAGGCCGTGTCTACCTGCGCATGCAACTGGCGTCGCCCGAATCGAAAAGCGTGGCCACCGCCCTGGCTTTGTTCGAGACCGCGGTCACGCAGACGCTGCACGCGCTGCAGGCGGCCGAGGGTGTCGCGAGCCGGGCCTCGAGCCGCGATTCAGGCGCGACCACGGCGTGGCAGAGCCTGCAGCCGGTTCCGCGCGGCGAGCCCCGCGGGCGGCGCTGAGCCTCGGGCTCCGCCAGCTTGGAGAGCCGGCGCCGCTGCGCAACGCCGGCCCGATCGAGACGGCGGCGCTGGCAGCGGTGTGAGTCGTCAGGCGTACTTGCCGAGTTCGAGTTTGGCGATCGCGTTGCGATGGACTTCGTCCGGGCCATCGGCAAAACGCAACGTGCGCGCCCCGGCATAGAAGCCGGCGAGCGGGAAGTCTTCGCAGACACCACCGCCGCCGTGTGCCTGCATCGCCCAGTCGATCACCTGCAACGCCATGCTCGGCGCCACCACCTTGATCATCGCGATCTCGGCCTTGGCGGTCTTGTTGCCGGCCACGTCCATGATCCAGGCGGCCTTCAGCGTCAGCAGGCGCGCCATGTCGATGCGGCAG
Organism: Burkholderiales bacterium; assembly: GCA_028868895.1. GTDB lineage: Bacteria > Pseudomonadota > Gammaproteobacteria > Burkholderiales > Burkholderiaceae_C > LMDS01. The sequence goes on along the minus strand of JAGWTP010000010.1, from coordinate 14,273 downwards.
CGCGCCTCGGCGATGCGCTCGCGGGTCACGCCCTGTTCGGCCACGGTGCGGCCGAAGGCAACGCGCGACGATGCGCGCCGGCACATCAACTCGAGCGAGCGCTCGGCCAGCCCGATCAGGCGCATGCAGTGGTGGATGCGCCCGGGCCCGAGGCGGCCCTGCGCGATCTCGAAGCCGCGGCCCTCGCCGAGCAGGATGTTGCTCTGCGGCACGCGCACGTTGTCGAAGCGGATCTCCATGTGGCCGTGCGGGGCGTCGTCGTAGCCGAACACCGACAGCGGGCGCAGCACCTTGATGCCCGGTGTGTCGGCCGGCACCAGCACCATCGACTGCTGCGAATGGCGCGGCGCCTCGGGGTCGGTCTTGCCCATGAAGATGTAGATCTTGCAGCGCGGGTCGCCGGCGCCGCTGATCCACCACTTGCGTGCGTTGATGACGTAGTCGCTGCCGTCGCGCTCGATGCGCGCGGCGATGTTGGTGGCGTCGCTCGAGGCGACCGCCGGCTCGGTCATCGCAAAGGCGCTGCGGATCTTGCCTTCCAGCAGCGGCTCGAGCCATTGCGTCTTGTGCTCGGGCGCACCGTAGCGTTCGATGGTCTCCATGTTGCCGGTGTCGGGCGCCGAGCAGTTGAAGACCTCGGAGCACCAGGGCACCCGGCCCATGATCTCGGCCAGCGGCGCGTAGTCGCTGTTCGACAGGCCGAAGTCGCGACCGTTGTGGGCCGAACCCGCGCCTCCCGCGGTGGGCGGCAGGAACAGGTTCCACAGGCCCTGGGCGCGCGCCTTGGGCTTGAGGTCCTCGATCGTCTTCAACGGCGTCCAGCGTTTGCCGGCCGCAGTGTTGGCCGCGATTTCGGTTTCGTAGACCGCCTCGGCCGGGTAGATGTGGTCGTCCATGAACTTCAGCAGCTTGGTCTGCAGTTCAATGGTGCGTGGGGAGTAGCTGAAGTCCATCGTCGTCTCCTTCGTGAATCGGTGAGTCGTCAAGCGCGCTGGGCGATCGCCCAGCCCATCTCGGCCAGCGGGCGGGCGCCGGCGCCGGCCTGCCGGGCCTGCGCACTCGAAGCGGTGCCCATTTCGACGCGCTTGGCAATGCCCTGCAGGATGCCGGCCATGCGGAACAGGTTGTAGGCCATGTAGAAGTTCCAGTCGGCCATCACCGCGCCCGGGTCGGCGCGGCCGGTGCGCTCGCAGTAGCGGCGCACATAGGCCTTCTCGTCGGGGATGCCCAGCGCGGCCAGGTCGAGCCCTTCGATGCCGCGGCCCTGGGTGTACGGGATGTGCCACGACATGCAGTGGTAGCTGAAGTCGGCCAGCGGGTGGCCGATGGTCGAGAGTTCCCAGTCGAGCACGGCGATGATGCGCGGCTCGGCCGGGTGGAACACGAGGTTGTCGAGCCGGTAGTCGCCGTGCACCACCGAGACCTGCGCGGGGTCGCGCCCGCTGGCGGGAATGTGCGCCGGCAGCCACTCGGCGAGCCGCTCCATCGCGTCGATCGGCTGCGTGATCGAGGCCTGGTATTGCTTGGCCCAGCGGCCGATCTGGCGCTCGAAGTAGTTGCCCGGCTTGCCGTAGCCGGCCAGACCGGCGGCGTTCACGTCGACCTTGTGCAGCGCGGCGATCACGCGGTTCATTTCGTCGTAGTAAGCGGCGCGCTGCGCGACCGCGATCGACGGCAGCGACTGGTCCCAGAGCACGCGGCCTTCGACGAACTCCATCACGTAGAAGGCGCGGCCGATCACGGCTTCGTCTTCGCACAGCAGGTGCATCGCCGGCACCGGAACACCGCTGCCGTGCAGCGCACGCATCACCGTGAACTCGCGGTCGATCGCGTGCGCCGAGGCCAGCAGCTTGGCGGCGGGCCCGGGCTTGGACCGCATCACGTAGGCCGCGCCCGGCGTGACCAGCTTGTAGGTGGGGTTCGACTGGCCGCCCTTGAACTGCTCGACCGTCAGCGGCCCGGCGAAGCCCGGCAGCCGGGCTTCGAGGAAGGCCTGCAGCGCGCCGGTGTCGAAGGCGTGCTGTTCGGCGACGGGCTTGGTCCCGGTGTTGGGTTCCATGGCATCAATCCGCGTGAGGTTCAGGGAGCATGCCGCCTGCGGCGGCGCATCGGCCGCGCTGGCGGAGCGAGCTTCATTTTGCGGCGATCGCGAGCAGCTTTTCTTTTGACAGCACGACCAGCCGGGTCGGCTCGATGCGCACCGCACCGTCGCGCTCGAAGCCCTTCAGCTCCTGGTTGACGCGCTGGCGCGATGCACCGAGCAACTGAGCCAGGTCTTCCTGCGCGAGCTGCAGCCCGATGCGGATCTCTTCGCCCTGGGCGATGCCGTAGCTGCGTGCCAGCAGCAGGATCTGCTTGGCCAGGCGCGAGGCGAGCGGTCGGGTATTGAGGTCTTCCACCGCATCGAACATCAGGCGCAGGCGCCGGCAATTGAGCCGCAGCAGCGCCTCGTACAGCTCGGTGTGCTGCGCGAGCAGCTCCTTGAAATCGGCCTTGCGCACCACCAGCAGCGTGGTCTCGCCGTGCGCGTTGGCGTCGTGGGTGCGCGGCAGGCCGTCGAAAAGGGAAATGTCGCCGAACCAGGTCCCCGGCTCGACGTAGGTCAGCGTGATCTGCTTGCCCGACAGCGACACCGAACTCACCCGCACCGCACCCTTGGCCACGCCGCACCACTCGTCGGCCGCGCCACCGCGGGCCGACAACATCGCACCGTCCGGCAGACGCCGAACCATCGAACGCGACAGGATCGCGTTGCGCAGTGGTAAGGAGAGTTTGGAGAACCAAGAGCCGGAGTCGATGTTCGATCGTTCGGCAATTGTAAGAACGGGGGTATTCATGGGGAGTCGCTGATGTGACAGCATCATGCCGCCGTGCGCGCCTATTGTGTCCGACCGACCCGCACGGGATGCCGGCGCGTCTCGCTCCGAGACGCCTCGCCAACGTACTCTCAATCCGGAGACATCGATGAACCCACTCACCCTCGAAATCCCCAGCCGAAAGAACCAGGTCAGCCCACAGGAATGGCAGGCTCGTGTCGACCTGGCCGCCGCCTATCGGCTGGTGGCGGCGTTCAAGTGGGATGACCTGGTCTTCACCCACATCAGCGCGCGCGTGCCGGGCAGCCAGGACGAGTTCCTGATCAACCCGTACGGCCTGATGTTCGACGAGATCACGGCGTCGAGCCTGGTCAAGATCGGCCTGCAAGGCAACAAGCTCGACGACTCGCCGTACGACGTCAACCCGGCCGGCTTCACGATCCACAGTGCGATTCACTCGTCGCGCCACGATGCGCTGTGCGTGCTGCATGTGCACTCGTTGAACGGCATCGCGGTGTCGGCGCAAAAAGGCGGGGTGCTGCCGCTGTCGCAGCAGTCGATCTTCGTGTTGTCGAGCCTGAGCTACCACGACTACGAAGGCGTGGCGCTGCGCGACGACGAGAAGCCGCGGCTGGTGGCCGACCTCGGCCCGGTCAACCAGTTCCTGATGCTGCGCAACCACGGCTTGCTCACGCTCGGCGGCACGGTGGCCGACGCGTTCCTGAACATGTACCTGTTCGAGACGGTGTGCACGATCCAGGTTCGCGCCATGGCCGGTGGCAGTGAGTTGGTTCGCATCGATCCACGCATCATCGAGGGCGCGCAGCAGCAGGCGAAGGTGGTCACCCGCGGCGTCGGCGGCGGTGCGCTGACTTGGCCGGGGCTGCTGCGCCGGCTCGATCGGATCGACCCGGCCTATCGCACCTGAGCCGGCCGCCCGAGCGTTGCGCGATCGGGCGACTTTCTCGTCACGACGAGCGCCGCCGGCGAGGCGAACAACGCGACCCGCCGCAAGCGGGCTTCGGGCACGGAAATGCTTCACGCACGCCCGGCGCGGAGCGCGTCGTGCCGCGGTGTGCAGATGTTTCTTCGTGCTAGAGTCCTTCGGCTCCAACAGCGACGAATCCGCTTCGTCACCCGACCCGAATGCGCGCAGTTTCGACCTTCTTCGCGATCGGCGCCGTGCTGTGGTCGGTCGCCTCTTCGGCCCACGCTCTGGGCTTCGGTCGAATCAGCAACGCCACCCAGCTCGGCCAGCCGCTGAACTTCGCCGCAGCGGTGCGCCTCGACGGCGACGAAACACTGCCACGCGAATGCGTCTCGGCCGACGTGATCTCTGGCGACAACAAGCTGGTTCCGGGACAGGTTCTCGCGACGCTCGAAGGCTCGGCCGCCGACACCGAGCGCAGCGTGCGCGTGACCACCACCACCGTGATCGACGAGCCGGTCGTCACGGTCACCATCACATTGGGTTGCACGTCGAAGGTCAGCCGCAAGTTCGTGCTCTTCGTCGATCCGCCGATGGTCAACCTCGCCCGGGCGGAGCCGGTGCTTGCGCCGCAGCGCGTCGATACGCAGGTCGCGCCCATCGTCAGGATGGTGCAGGGCGAGTCCCGGTCTTCAGCCAATGCGAACCGGCCGCAGCGCCCCGCCGCCGCGCGGGCACGGCCGCGAACGACGGTGGCGCACTCGACCGCCAGCGAGACCGGCCATCGAACCATCCAGGCACCCGGGGCGGCGAAGGCGCGTCGGGCCGCGGCGCATCGGCCGGCAGCCGCAGGCGCCACGCCGGGCGGGCCACGCCTGGAGCTTGAAAGCCGGCCGACGATCGTGGCCCTTTCTGCGGCTTCGGCGTCCGCGGCCGCATCGGCGGCCAATGCTGCACCGGTTGTCGCCGGCGCGGCGGCGTCGGCCACTGGGCCCGACGCGTCGGCCGATCAGCTCGCCCGCGAGCGCGTGCGCGTGCAAGCGCTCGAAGAAGGATTCGCCAAGCTCAGCCGCGAGTCGGCGGCGACGCAGCAGTCGCTCGCGGGCCTGCAGGCACGGTTGCGCGAGGCCGAGTCGCAGCGTTACGCCAACCCGCTGGTCTACGGTCTTGCCTGGCTGTCGGCCTTGCTCGCGCTTGCGGTCGCAGGACTGTGGTGGCGCCAGTCGCGCCTGCGCGGCGCGGCGCAATGGTGGGCCGGCCCCGTGCCGGCTTCCGCGGCGGTGCCCGCCGCCGAGCCGGTCATTTCCGGGCCCGCGCCGCTGGGTGCCACGCCGACCGCAGCCGACGCCTTCGAGATGTCCAAGCCGATCGAAGACGAAGACACCGCAACCGGCGCAGTGCGTGCGACGACGACGGGACTGGCGGCGGTGGCGCCGATCTCGCGCTTCGGGCGAGATGACGCCGGCGCGCCCGCGCCAACGGCAAAGCCTGCGCCGCAGCGCGAGTTGTCGGTCGACGAACTGATCGATCTGGAACAGCAGGCCGAGTTTTTCATCGTGCTCGGCCAGGACGACGCGGCGATCGAACTGCTGATGAGCCATGTGCGCAGCGACGGCGGCATCAGCCCGCTGCCGTACCTGAAGCTGCTCGAGATCTACCGGCGGCGCGGCAACCACGAAGCCTACCAACGCATCCGAGAGCGCTTCAACCGGCGCTTCAACGCCTATGCGCCCGATTGGGAGTCGGACCTGCAACAAGGCCGGGTGCTGGCCGACTATCCCGAAATCATCGCGCGCTTGCAGGAGTTGTGGTCGGCGCCGGTGCGGGTCATGGAGACGCTCGACGGGTCGCTGTTCCGCCGCAACCAGTCCGACGAAACGTTCGATCTGCCGGCGTATCGAGAGCTGTTGTTCCTGTACTCGATCGCCCACGACCTGGCGGAGCACGGCACGCCGCGCGCCAGAGGCGAGGTCGACCTGCTGTTGCCACTGGGTGCCGACCCTGGCGAGGGGCCCATCTCGCGACTGGCGGCGACCCTCGGACCGGTCGATTTCCGCCCCAGTGACGTGGCCACCCTGCCGCTCGACCTCGACGTATCGTTCGCCCCTGCCGAGGCGCGGCCCGAACGCAGCGATGCCGGCCGCGTCGACTTCGACCTCAGCGAACCCACCGAGCCGCCGGGCCATCGCTGAGCCGCGCGCCGCGATGGCTCGCACCCGCGCTCACCGCGCGTGCCTCTGTCAAAGCCGGGCCAGGCGCTCCAGCGCGAGGTGCAGCGTGTCGTCCTTCTTGGCGAAGCAAAAGCGTGCGATGCGCTGCTCGAAACCACCCTGGTAGAACGCCGACAGCGGGATCGCCGCCACGCCGATCTCGGTGGTGAGCCAACGGCAGAAGTCGGCCTCGCGCAGGTCGCTCACGGCGGAGTAGTCGACGCACTGGAAGTAGCTGCCGCGGGTGTCGAGCGCGCGCAGGCGGGTGGCCGCCAGGCCGGCGCGAAACAGGTCGCGCTTGTGCTGGTAGAACGCCGGCAGCCCGAGGTGGCTCGACGCATCGGCCATGAAGCCGGCCAGGCCGTGCTGCATCGGCGTGTTGACCGTGAACACGTTGAACTGGTGCACCTTGCGGAACTCCGCTGTCAACGCCGCCGGCGCGGCCACATAGCCGACCTTCCAGCCGGTGACGTGGTAGGTCTTGCCGAAGCTCGAGACGACGAAGCTGCGCTGCGCCAGCTCGGGCGAACGCGCCACGCTCTGGTGCGGTTGGCCATCGAACACCATGTGCTCGTAGACCTCGTCGGCGATCACGATGACGTCGGTGCCGCGCAGCAGCTGCGCCAGCTGCCGCATGTGCGCGGCCGACCAGACCGTGGCGCTCGGGTTGTGCGGCGTGTTGACGATGATGGCGCGGGTGCGCGGCGTGATCGCCGATCCGATGCGTTCGAAGTCGGGCTCGAAGGTGCCGGGCACCAGTGGCACATGCACGGCCACGCCGCCGGCGAGTTCGATGTTGGGCCCGTAGCTGTCGTAGCAGGGGTCGAGCACGATGACCTCGTCGCCCGGGTGCACGATCGCCAGCACCGCGGTGAGGATCGCCTGGGTGGCGCCGGCGGTGATCGTGATCTCGTCGCCGGGGTCGTAGACGTGGCCGTACATCGCCGCGATCTTCGCTGCGACCGCCTCGCGCAGCACCGGCACGCCCGCCATCGGAGGGTACTGGTTCAGGCCGGCGCGCATCGCCGCGTTCACTGCGTCGAGCAGGCGCGGATCGCAATCGAAGTCGGGGAAGCCCTGGCCGAGGTTGACGGCGCCGTGCTGCTGAGCCAGGGCCGACATCACCGTGAAGATCGTCGTGCCGACCTGCGGCAGCCGGCTCGTGACGGGGGGCGTGGGGGATGGGCTCATCGGTGGGCGGATGTCAGAGTTGATAGTCGTCGCCGTCGCCCGCCATCGCACCCACGATGAGCTTGCGGCTGAGCCGGTCGGACATCATTTCGGCAAAGGCATAAACGAAGTTGCGCAAGTAGGCGCCGCGCTTGAACGCGATGCGCGTGACGTTCTGGCCGAACAGGTGACCGACCGGCCGCGAGACCAGGTCGCCGCCGGGCGGGTCGTCGCGCACCGCGAGTTCGGCGACGATGCCCACGCCCAGGCCGACCCGCACATAGGTCTTGATCACGTCGGCGTCGATCGCTTCGAGCACGATGTTGGGCTTGAGGTTGCGCGCCGCGAACGCCTGGTCGAGCCGGGTGCGCCCGCTGAACGACGGGTGGTACGACACCAGCGGCAGCACCGCCAGGTCCTCGAGCGAAATGCGCTCGAGCTGCGCCAGCGGGTGGCCCGCAGGCATCACCACCGCGTGGTGCCATTCGTAGCAGGGCAGGGTGACGAGCCCGTCGAAGCCGGCGAGCGATTCGGTGGCCAGGCCGACGTCGGCGAGCTCCTCGATGACCATGCGCGCCACCTGGTCGGGCGAGCCCTGGTGCAGGCTGATGTTGACCTTCGGAAAGCGCTTGCGCAGCTGTGCCACCGGCCCGGGCAGGAAGTAGCGCGCCTGGCTGTGCGTGGTGGCGATCGACAGCGTGCCGGCGTCCTGCATCGAGTATTCCTCGCCGATGCGCTTGAGGTTGCCGACCTCGCGCATGATCGCCTCGATGCTCTCGAGCACCAGCCGGCCCGGTTCGGTGACGCGGCGCAGCCGCTTGCCGTGGCGCGCGAAGATGTCGATGCCGAGTTCGGCCTCGAGGTCGAGGATCGCCTTGGAGATGCCGGGCTGCGAGGTGAACAGCGCCTTGGCCGTCTCGGTCAGGTTGAGGTCGCGGCGCACCGCTTCCTGGACGAACCGGAACTGGTGCAGGTTCATGGGGGCGGCGTGTCCGAGGTGAGCATGGCGGCGCTGGCCATGGCATCGATCACGCTGTCGATCTCGCCGATCGCGCGCTGCAGCGTCCATTGCACCTCGGGGTGCGCGCTGGCCATTGCGGCGAGCAGCACCGGCAGGTCCTTGCGGACGTGGCCGCCGGCACCGAGGAACAGCGGCACCACGTCGATGCGCAGGCAACCGGCCAGCGCCAGCGATCGGCCGGCTTCGGGCAGCGACGGCGTCATGAACTCCAGGAACGCGAGCTGCACCGACAACGCCGGATCGCGCAGGCGCACCCGCCGGGCGACGTCTTCGAACGGTTCGGCCCAGCGCGGGTCGCGTGCGCCATGCGCGAACAGCAGCATCCCGCGCTTCACGGTGGCGCCGTTCATCGGTAGCGCACCAGCCAGCTGAACGCCGCGAGCGACGCCAGCAAGTACAGCGCGCTCGGCGCCGCGGCGACCATCCACGGCGTCCAGTCGCGCAGCAAGCCGAGGTGGCCGGCGACGTTGTTCAGCAGCACGAAGCTGATGCCCAGCATGATCCCGCCGAAGACCTTCAGGCTCACGCCACCGGCGCGCGCGTGCAGATAGGCGAACGGCAGCGCCAGACCGACCATCACCACGCAGGCGAACGGGTAGAGCGCACGTTTCCAGAACAGGATGCGGTGGCTCTGCGCGGCCTGTTCGTTGTCGGACAGGTGAGCGATGTAGCGCGCCAGCTCGATGGTCGACATCGCGCCCACCGGCGACACCGCGGCCGCCACCACCGCAGCCGACAGCGTGCTGTGCCAGATCATCTCGGGCAGCACTTGCTCAGGGACCTGGGCGCTGCCGTCGCGGTTGATCCAGCGGGTCAGCGTCACGTCCTTCAGCACCCAGGTCTGATCCGTCTCGACTTGGGCGCGGGCCGCGCCGATGCGGCGCAGCAGGCGGCCGTCGGCGTCGAACTCGAAGATGCGGATGTCGTGAAGCTGCCCTTTCGGCCCGGCCGAACCGACGTTGATCGAGTAGCTGCGCTCACCGGTGGGCGAATTGACGTGATCCTTCAGCCAGGCGCCCGAGCGCCCGAGCGTCACGCCACCCTTGTCGGCCGCCAGCAATTGGCTCGCCTGGCGCTCGCTCAGCGGCGCGAGGTAGTCACCGACGAAGAACGTGAGCACGCCGAACGCCAGCCCCAGGCTGGCCAGCAGCGACAGTGCGCGCCCCGGGCCCAGGCCGCCGGTGCGCAGGATCGTGAACTCCGACGACTGCGCCATGCGTGACAGTGTGTAGATCGTGCCGATCAGCACCGCGATCGGCGCGACTTCGTAGAAGTGCCCGGGCGCCAGCAGCAGCGCGTACAGCGTTGCGTGCAGCACCGTGTAGCCACCCTGGCCGACATCGCCGAGCTGGTCGATGAAATCGATGAAGAACGACAGCGACAGGAACGCGAGGCCGACGAACGCGACCGCCGAAACGATGTCGACGTAGAACAGGCGCCGCACCGTCTTCATGCAACGCCCGCCGGGCCTGCGCGGCGGGCGCGCCAGCCGATCCGGAAGTTGCGATGCTCGCGCCACCACAACAAGCCCATCGCGATCAGGAACGCGCCGCCATGGACCACGACCAGGGCCGCGCCCATGCCGGCCTTGCCGCTGGCCACCCAGGCCTGCGAGAGGTTGATGAAGTTGTAGTACACGACGAAGGTGAGCAGCGCGAACAGCAGGTTCCAGTTGCTCGCGCGGCGTGGGTTGGACGCCGACAGGCCGATGCCCAGCAATACCAGGTTGGCGCCACCGAGCAACAGCCCGAGCCGCCAGACGAGTTCGCCCAGATGGCGCGGCGTGGGCTCGCGCAACAGCTGGATGCTGCGGCGTGCCCGTGCCGGCAGGTCGTCCAGCCGCGACAGCACGCGGTCGCCGGCGCGCACGCGGTAGCTGTCGAAGCGCGCCAGCGTCTTGTCCCCGTTGCGCAAGTCTTCCTCGTTCTGCTGACCGCGCTCGAGCACGAGGTAGCGGTCGTCGCCGATCATCTCGATCTGGCCGGAACGCGCCGTGGTCACCGACTCCGATGCCGGCAGCGTGCTCAGGATGAACACATTGCGGCCGGTGCGGCTGTCGGCGGCGTCGCGTTCGATGAAGAACACCCGGGTGCCGTCGCTCGAGGTCTGGAATTGTCCCGGCGCCACGCGCGACAGGTCGGAGCGGCGCTCGAACCGCTCCTTCAGTTCGACGCTGCGCTGGTTCTGCCACGGCCACACGAACAACGCCAGCAAGCCGATCACCAGCAGCACCGGCCAGCTCATGCGCACCACCGGCCGCACGAATCGCGTCAGGCCGACGCCGCTGGTGAACCAGACGGTCATCTCGCTCTCGTAGTACATGCGCGACAGTGTCGCGACCACGGCGACGAACAGCGACAGCGACAGCATCAGCGGCAGGTAGCCGAGCGCCACATAGCCGAGCAGCAGCACCACGTCTTGCGGCGACACCTGACCCACCGCTGCCTGGCCCAGCGTGCGGATCAACATCATCGTGAGCACGACGGTCAGGATGACCACCAGCGTGGCGCCGAAGTTGCGCGCCAGTTCTCGGCGCAAAGTGGAATCGAATAACATCATCGGCTTGTCTTCAGGACTGCCGATTATGGACTTTCGTCATCAAATTTCTTCGGCCGGGACACTGTCCAGCCTGACCTGCGACGCGTTGCTGCTGGTTGTGATCGGCGACGCGGTCGACGCCGCGCTCGACACACCGCTTGCCGCCGCGCTCAACGACGCCGTCGCGCAGGGCGACCTGGCCCTCAAGGCCGGCAAGACGCTTTACCTGCATCGGCCCGCGGGCATCCGGGCTTCAAGGCTGGTCTTCGCGGTGGCCGCCGCACCCGGCGCGAAGGCCTTCAAGGCGGCGGTGGCCAAGGGCATCGACCAACTCAAGGGCAGCGGTGCCAAGCACGTGGCCATCGGCCTGGCCGGCGCCGGGTCGCTCGACGATGCGCATGCCGAAGCGCTGGTCGGCGCGGTGCGCGAAGCGACCTACATGTACCGCCATACCAAGCCGAGCGCGCCGGCGGCGTCGAAGATCGACAAGGTCACGTTGCTGTGCGCCAAGGCCGATGCGAAGGCGGTGCAGCAGGGCTTGGCGCGCGGCACCGCGATCGCGGCCGGCGTGGCGCTTGCACGTGAGTTCGCCAACCGGCCCGGCAACCACTGCACCCCGACCTTTCTTGCCGAGCAGGCGAAGAAGCTCGGCAAGGAGTTCGCGCTGAAGGTCGAGGTGCTCGATCGGAAGGCCTGCGAAAAGCTCGGCATGGGTTCGTTCCTGGCGGTGGCGCAGGGCTCCGACGAACCGCTGCGCTTCATCGTGGCGCGCTACGACGGAGCGCCCAAGGCGCAGGCACCGGTGGTGCTGGTCGGCAAGGGCATCACCTTCGACACCGGCGGCATATCGCTCAAGCCCGGCGCCGAAATGGACGAAATGAAGTTCGACATGGGCGGCGCCGCGAGCGTGCTCGGCACCTTGCGAGCCATCGCCGAACTCAAGCCCAAACTCAACCTGGTGGTCCTCATTCCGTCGTGCGACAACATGCCCAGCGGCAGTGCCGTGAAGCCGGGCGATGTGGTCAAGAGCCTGTCGGGCCAAACCATCGAGATCCTCAACACCGACGCCGAAGGCCGGCTGATCCTGTGCGACGCGCTCACCTATGCCGAGCGGTTCAAGCCGGCGGTGGTGGTCGACGTGGCCACGCTCACCGGCGCTTGCGTGGTGGCGCTCGGCCATCACCATTCCGGCCTGTTCACGGCCGACGACAAGATCGCCGCGCAGATGCTGGCCGCCAGCCAGGCCGGCCTGGATCCGTGCTGGCGCATGCCGCTCGACGAGGAGTACGACGAAGGCCTGAAGAGCAACTTCGCCGACATGGCCAACATTGCCGGGCGTGCCGGCGGCGCCATCACCGCAGCGATGTTCCTGCGCCGCTTCACGGGCAAGTTCCCGTGGGCGCACCTCGACATCGCCGGCACGGCCTGGAAGTCGGGTGCGGCCAAGGGCGCCACCGGCCGCCCGGTGCCTCTGCTGACGCATTTCGTGCTGGCCCAGGTGGGCTGACCGCCGCGGCCCGACCCGGCGCGCCGTCATGACCGAGGTCAGTTTCCATTTCAACGTGCCGGATCGCCTGGCCTACACCTGCCGGCTGCTGCGCAAGGCGGCCCGCCAGGGCGCGCAGGTCGTCGTCACCGGGCCGGCGGCGATGCTGGCGCAGGTCGACCGGGCGCTGTGGACCTTCGATCCGGTGGAATTCGTACCGCACCTGATGCCGCGCCCCGATGTGCCACTGCCCGAGCGCCTGGTCAACACCCCGGTGTGGCTGCTCGAAGGCGCGGCGAGCGCGCCGCGCCGCGACGTGCTCGTCAATCTCGGGCCGGACGCGCCGGCGGGTTTCGAGAGCTTTGCCCGACTGGTCGAGATCGTCTCTTCGGACGTGGCCGACCGCGCCGCAGCCCGGGCGCGCTGGAAGCACTATGCCGCACGCGGCTATGCCATCGTCAAGCACGAGGTGTCGGTGTGAGTTCTGCCGGATCACCGCCGCCGCCGCAGCGTGTGCCCACGCTGACCGAGGTGGTCGCGTGGCCCGAATCGGCAACCGCGGCGGTGCGGCAGGTGGCCGAGGTCGAGGCTCCCGCGCTCGAGGCCAACCTCGTTGCCGCCGCGTCGTCGATGCCCCGCGCCACCCCCTCCGTGGCGCCGACGTTGACCGAGGAGCAACTGGTCCAGCGCGTGCTGGCCGAGGTGCAGCACCAGGTCGATCTGATGCTCGAGTACCGGCTGCGCGAGGTGCTCACGCCGCTGCTGGCACGCGCCGCCGACAGCGTGATCCGCGAAGCGCGCGGCGAGCTGGCATCGACCTTGCGAGACGTCGTGGCCCGCGCCGTGGCGCACGAACTGGCGCGTCATCGCGGACGCTAGGTCGCGCGTTGTGGTCAGACCCTGCGGCGCCGCCGTTCCACGGACACGGCGGACTCGCAAGGTCGGCGACTTTGGGTCGGGCGCCGGTCCGGCGAGCGCGACCACCAAGTGGTGGCTCGCCGGAACCGAGCATTCACCGAGTAGGGGCGGCGATTTTTTGGAGTATGGTGTCGCCCGTTGAGATATCAACCGTTTTCCCATTTCCGTATTGAACATTCCACCTGGAGGTTTTGCATGCAAGTCAGACTTAAAACGATCGTTGCGGCTGCTGTGTTGGGGTTCGGCACTGCCGCCTATGCACAAGACCTGATCGTCAAGATCGGCCACGTCGGGCCGACCAGCGGCGCCATTGCCCACCTGGGCAAGGACAACGAGAACGGTGCCCGCATGGCCATCGACGAACTCAATGCGAAGGGCGTGATGATCGGCGGCAAGAAGGCCAAGTTCGAGCTCCTCGCTGAAGACGACGCCGGTGATCCGAAGCAGGGCACCGCGGTGGCACAGAAGCTGGTGGATGCCAAGGTCAACGGCGTGATCGGCCACCTGAACTCGGGCACCACGATCCCGGCATCGAAGATCTACTTCGACGCCGGCATTCCGCAGATCTCGCCGTCGGCCACCAACCCGAAGTACACGCGCCAGGGTTTCAACACCGCCTTCCGCGTCGTCGCCGACGACGTGCACCTGGGCGGCACGCTCGGTCGCTACGCCGTCAACACACTGCACGGCAAGACCTTCGCCGTCATCGACGACCGCACCGCCTACGGCCAGGGCGTGGCCGAAGAGTTCTCGAAGGCCGTGAAGGCCGCCGGCGGCACGATCGCAGAGAACCAGTACACCACCGACAAGGCAACCGACTTCACCGCCATCCTGACCGCCATCAAGGCCAAGAAGCCCGATGTCGTGTTCTTCGGTGGCATGGACGCCGTGGCCGGCCCGATGATCCGCCAGATGAAGCAACTCGGCATCAACGCCAAGTTCGTCGGCGGCGACGGCATTTGCTCGACCGACCTGCCGAAGCTGGCAGGCGGTGCGATCGCCGACAACCAGGTCTACTGCGCTGAAGCCGGTGGTGTCGACGCCGCCCAGCAAGGCGCGCTGGACAAGTGGAAGGCCGACTACAAGAAGAAGTTCGGCATCGACGTGCAGGTGTACGCACCCTACGTCTATGACGCCGTCAACGTGATGGTTGCCGCGATGGTCAAGGCCGGCTCGGCCGACCCCA
>JAGWTP010000191.1 GCA_028868895.1 Burkholderiales bacterium | reverse complement strand
CCACCGTGCTGTTCGACGCCGACAGCGGTGAAACACGCGCGATGCGCAGCAAGGAAGACGCGCACGACTACCGCTACTTTCCCGACCCCGACCTGCCGCCGCTGGTCATCGCCCCCGAGTGGATCGAACAGGTGCGCGCGCAGATGCCGGAGTTGCCCGCGGCGATGGCCACGCGTTTCCAGGCCGACTTCGGGTTGCCCGCCTACGACGCCGCGATGATGACGCAGAGCCAGGAGTTCGCCGCGTACTTCGAAGCCGCGGCGACGGCGAGCGGGCAGCCCAAGCTGGTCGCGAACTGGCTGATGGGCGATCTCTCGCGCCGGCTCAACGCCCAGGGGCTGGCGATCGGCGCATGCCCGGTCGACGCAAACACGCTGGCTGCGCTGGTCGCGCGCATTGCCGACGGCACGGTCTCGAACAACGGCGCGCGGCAGGTCTTCGATGCGCTGTGGATGGGTGGCCAGGCGCCGGGCGCTCAACGGAGCGCCAGCGGCGTTGCCGGCGCTCGCGGGAACGCAACGCTGACGGTCGATTCTCTTGTCGAGGCCCTGGGCCTGAAGCAGATGAGCGACAGCACCGAGCTCGAGCGCATCGTCGACGACGTGCTGGCGGCGAACCCGAAGTCGGTCGAGGAATACCGCGCCGGCAAGGACAAGGCGTTCAACGCGCTCGTCGGCCAGGCCATGAAGGCCACCAAGGGCCAGGGCAACCCGGCCCAGGTCAATGCGCTGCTGAAGAAAAAGCTCGCTGGTTGAAGCGCCGCGGCGCCGCTGCGCCTGTGCCGCTGCGGCCCGACGGCGAACTCTGCGGTGGTGCGACGAGGACTCGGGCAGCTACTTGCGCGGTGCCGATGCGGCCGCGCCGGCCAGCGCGCCCAGCGTGCCCGGCCGGGCGCCGGCCCACAGCTTCCTGAGCCGCTCCAGTTCGGCGTCGTAGAGCTTGTCGATGCGCAGCACCTCGACCTGCTGGTTCTGCAGCAGCGTGCGCTGCGCGTCGGCCGACGCGTCGTTGGCGTCGAGCTGGGCCTTGAGCTTGCTCGGCAGCGGCCTGCCGACGTAGAACTCGGCGTCGTCCAGCAGCGGCTTGCGTTCGCGGGCCAGGTCGGCCAGCCGCGCTTGCGACAGGCGCACCGCCTTGCGCACGTCGTCGAGCGCCGCTTCGCGCGCCTTGTGGTGCGCCGCCTCGTTCGGAAAGCGCGCCAGCAGGTTGCGGTCGCGGCGGATCGCGTCCTGCTGGACGGCGCGCTCGAGGGCCGCCTCGCGTTGCTGCGCCTCCATGGCGCTGCGTTCGTCGGCGGTCGGTGTGGGCGGCACCACGCGGCGGATCGAGCCGTCGGCGTTGAGCACGCGCTGCTCGCGCGAGATGCACTCGGCGATCGGCCGGTCGGAGGTGAGCTTCTTGCCCGAGGCGTCGGTGCAGCTGTAGATCTGCGCCGGCGGCGCCGTCTGGGCCATCGCCAGCGGGCCGGTGCCCAGCGCAAGCAGCAGGGCGAAGCGCACGGCCGGGCGCGATGAGGTACCCATGGAGCGAGCGGGTCGAACCACCGGCAGGTCGGCCCAGCACACATTCAAGTTCACGTTCGCACTCCGTATCGCTCGCGGTAGGCGCCGACGCGAGCGCCATGCGCGCTCAAGGCGGGGTCGGCGTTCGATTGCAGATACTGCAGCAGGTCGCGCAGCGTCGCAATGGCGATCACCGGCAGGCCGTAATCGCGCTCGAAGTCTTCAACGGCCGAGTGCGCCGACAGGTTGTCATCCGCTCCGCCGCGCTCCATCCGGTCGAGCGCGATCAGCACCGCGGCCGGCTCGGCTCCGGCCGCGCGGATCAGCTCGACCGACTCGCGCTTGGAGGCGCCGTCGGTGATCACGTCGTCGACGATGACGACGCGTCCGCGCAGCGCCGCACCGACCAGCGTGCCGCCTTCGCCATGGGCCTTCGCTTCCTTGCGGTTGTATGCGAACGCCACGTTGCGGCCCTGCCGCGCCAGCTCGACCGCACTGGCCGCGGCCAGCGTGATGCCCTTGTAGGCGGGGCCGAACAGCATGTCGAAGCGGCAGCCCGAGGCGAGCAGGCGCCGCGCATAGAATTCCGCGAGGCGGGCCAGTTTGGCGCCGTCGTCGAACAGGGCCGAGTTGAAGAAGTACGGTGAAAGCCGCCCGGCCTTGGTCCTGAACTCGCCGAAGCGCAGCACGCCGGCGTCGACCGCGAACTTCACGAAGTCTCGCGCCAGGGTGTCCTCGTTCGCGCTCGTGCTCATCGGAAAGTCCTGTCGTGTTCCGTCTGGTCTCGTTGAATCTGAACGGCATCCGCTCGGCGGCCAGCAAGGGCTTCGAAGCCTGGGCCGAGAGCGTGGCGGCCGATTGTATGGGCGTGCAGGAGATCAAGGCACAGGCCGACACCGTGGTCGGCCGCTTCGACACCGTGGCCGGCATGCAGGGGCATTTTCACTATGCCGAGAAGAAGGGCTACTCGGGGGTCGGCCTGTACACGCGCAAGCAGCCCAGCGCCGTGGTGACCGGCATCGGCGACCCGGAGTTCGATGCCGAGGGCCGCTACATCGAGGCGCGCTTCGACAATGCCCGGCGCAAGCTGAGCATCATCAGCTGCTACTTCCCGAGCGGCTCCAGCAGCGAACAACGCCAGCAGGCGAAGTACCGCTTTCTGGCGCTGATCGCGCCACACCTGAAAGCGCTGGTGGCCGAGCGCGAATTGATCCTGGTGGGCGACATCAACATCGCCCACAAGGAGATCGATCTGAAGAACTGGAAGGGCAACCAGAAGAACAGCGGCTTCCTGCCTGAAGAGCGCGCCTGGATGACGTCCGCGCTCGACGCGACGTCGGGCCTGGGCCTGGTCGACGTGTTCCGCACGCTCAACCCGCATCCCGAGCAG
>JAGWTP010000097.1 GCA_028868895.1 Burkholderiales bacterium | reverse complement strand
GTCGTTCAGGATCACGATCAGCGAGTCGACATTGGCCTCGAGTTCGGCCAGGCCGGCATCGGCCGCCTTCATGCGCCGGTTGCCTTCGAACTCGAACGGCTTGGTCACCACGCCCACCGTCAGTATGCCCATCTCCTTGGCCACGCGCGCGATCACCGGGGCGGCTCCGGTGCCGGTGCCGCCGCCCATGCCGGCGGTGATGAACAGCATGTGCGAACCGTCGATCGCCTGGCGGATGCGATCCACCGCTTCTTCGGCTGCCGCCTTGCCGCACTCGGGCTTGGCGCCCGCGCCCAGCCCGGTGGTCCCGAGCTGGATCAGGTCGTGCGCCGCGGAGCGGTTGAGCGCCTGCGCGTCGGTGTTGGCGCAGACGAACTGCACGCCCTGCACGCCCTGCGCGATCATGTGTTCGACGGCGTTGCCGCCGCCACCGCCCACGCCGATCACCTTGATCTGCGTGCCCATGCTGAACTCTTCAATCATTTCGATGGCCATTTGATACTCCAGTCTTGCAGTTGCCGTTTTCAGAACTCTGTGTGTCGTCCGGCGCGCACGGCGCCGTGGGTCGTACGCCGCGGTCGCCCGGGGGTGCCGGGGTCCGAGGTCGGAGGTATCTGCGCGGCGGCGGGTCGAGCCCGTGGCCGGGGTGTTCCAGGGCCGCGAGCGGCCGTGCGTGCAGCGTGTTCATCGTGCCTGCTCCCGTGGCTCAGAAGGCACCCAGGAACCAGTCCCGGGCGCGGCCGAACAGCGTTTTCACCGAACCCGCCTGCTGTGCCGCGCGCAGCCCGCGCGAGCGGCCGATGCGGGCTTCTTCGAGCAGGCCCATCACGGTGGCCGAGCGCGGGTTGGCGACCATGTCGTGGAGCGCGCCACGGTAGGTCGGCACGCCCTTGCGCACCGGCTTCAGGAAGATGTCTTCGCCGAGCTCGACCATGCCCGGCATCACCGCCGCACCGCCGGTGATCACGATGCCGCTGGACAGCAGCTCCTCGTAGCCGCTCTCGCGGATCACCTGGTGCACGAGCGAGTAGATCTCCTCGATGCGCGGCTCGATCACGCCGGCCAGCGCCTGGCGGCTGAGCATGCGCGGTGCGCGGTCGCCCAGGCCCGGCACCTCGAGCTGCTCGCTCGGGTCGGCGAGCAATTGCTTGGCCACGCCGTACTCGACCTTGATCTCCTCGGCGTCTTTCGTCGGCGTGCGCAGCGCCATCGCGATGTCGCTGGTGATCAGGTCGCCGGCGATCGGGATCACCGCGGTGTGGCGGATCGAGCCGTCGGTGTAGATCGCCACGTCGGTGGTGCCGGCGCCGATGTCCACCAGCGCCACGCCCAGGTCCTTCTCGTCGTCGGTGAGCACCGCGTGGCTCGAGGCGCTCGGGTTCAGCACCAGCTGATCGACCTCGAGCCCGCAGCGGCGCACGCATTTCACGATGTTCTCGGCCGCGCTTTGCGCGCCGGTGACGATGTGGACCTTGACCTCCAGCCGCCCGCCGCTCATGCCGATCGGCTCCTTGACCTCGTGGCCGTCGATCACGAACTCCTGCGGCTCGACCAGCAGCAGGCGCTGGTCGTTCGGGATGTTGATCGCCTTGGCGGTCTCGACCACGCGCGCCACGTCGACCGGCGTCACCTCCTTGTCGCGCACGATCACCATGCCGGTGGAGTTCTGGCCGCGGATGTGGCTGCCGGTGATGCCGGTGTAGACGCGCGTGATCTTGCAGTCGGCCATCATCTCGGCCTCCTTGAGCGCCTGCTGGATGCTCTGGACCGTCGCGTCGATGTTGACGACCACGCCACGCTTGAGGCCGTGCGTGGGCGCGCTGCCCAGGCCGGCGATGCGCAACTCGCCGTCGGCCAGCACCTCGGCCACCACCACCATGATCTTGGCGGTGCCGATGTCCAGGCCGACCACCAGATCCTTGTATTCCTTGGCCATGCAGGTTTCCTCTATTTGTTCTGTGGCTTGCCCGCCGAACCGTCGGCCGGGGTCGTGATGCCTTCGAGCCGCACCGCGTAGCCGTCGTGGTGGCGCAGGTCGGCGTACAGCAGCGGGTGTTGCGGGTAGAGCTTGTTCACGTCGGGCAGCGTGGCCACGAAGGTGCGGGTGCGCTCGATCACCTCGTCGTCGCTGCCGCGGCCGAGCTCGACCTGCGCGCCGCTGTCGAGCGTGACGCGCCACGAGCCGCGCCCGGACAGGTCGAGCGTGTCGATGTGCGCGTCCAGCGCGGTGAACTGCGGCTGCAGCCGGCCGAGCATCGCCAGCATGTGGGCCGCCGCGCCTTCGGGCCCGCGCAGGGTCGGCAGCGCTTCGTCCTCGACATCGCCGAGGTTGGCTTCGAAGACGTCACCAAAGCTGTCGACGAGCTTGTCGGAGGCCTCGTCGGTGCGACTCGAATTGACCCACAGCGCCGCGGCGTGGTGCTCTTCGAGGTGCACGACCAGGCGGTTCGGCCAGACCCGGCGCACCACCGCCTGGCGCACCCACGGCACCGACTCGAAGGCGCGTTGGCCGGCGGCCAGATCGATCGTGAAGAAGTTGCCGGCGAGCCTGGGCGCGGCGTTGGCGCGGATCGTCAGCACGCTGTTGTGGGTCAGGTCGCCGTCGATGCGGATGCTCTTCACGGCGAACATCGGCCGGTGTGATATCCACAGCAACGCCACCGCGACGAGCACGGCCACGCCGATCGCGGCCAGCACCGCGGCAGTCGCGTTCATCAGCCGGATGTCGGCCGGCAGTGGGGTGGCGGTTGCGGTCGTGGCCATCGGGTTCAGGGGTTCGCGCCGCCGGCGGCGTCGAGCGCCGAAGGGCCAGCCACCGCGGCGTCGAGCGCCGAAGGGCCAGCCACCGCGGCGTCGAGCGCCGCTCGGGCCAGGATGTCCACGCACAAGGTCTCGTAGCTCATGCCGGCCGCCTTCGCCGACATCGGCACCAGCGAATGCGTGGTCATGCCCGGCGAGGTGTTCATCTCGAGCAGGAAGGGCTTGCGGTCACGCGCACGGATCATCAGGTCGGCGCGGCCCCAGCCGCGGCAGCCGAGCGTGCGGTAGGCGTGCACGACCAGGCGGCGGATCTCGCGCTCCTCCGCCTCGGGCAGGCCGCTCGGGCACTGGTACTTCACGACATCGGTGAAATACTTGTTCTGGTAGTCGTAGGCGCCGTCGGGGGCGACGATGCGGATCACCGGCAGCGCGAACGCGCCGGCGCCGTGGCCCAGCACCGCGCAGGTCACTTCCTCGCCTTCGATGAACTCCTCGCACAGCACGTCGTCGTCGTACTTCGCCGCGAGTTCGACCGCATCGCGCATCTGCGAGTAGCCGGCGACCTTGGTGATGCCGATCGACGAGCCTTCGCGTGGCGGCTTCACGATCAGCGGCAACCCGAGTTCGTCGGGCACGGCGAGCAGGCGCTCGCGGGCGTGGTCAGCGCGCCGGTCCTCGGGGGCGAGCCGGCGGTAGCGCGGTGTGGGCAGGTGCTCGGCGATCCAGACGCGCTTGGTCATCACCTTGTCCATCGCGATCGCCGAGGCGAGCACGCCGGAGCCGGTGTACGGGATGCGCAGCAACTCGAGCGCGCCCTGCACGCTGCCGTCCTCGCCATGGCGGCCGTGCAGCGCGATGAAGCAGCGCGCGAAGCCCTCGCGCTTGAGCTCGACCAACTCGCGCTGCGCCGGATCGAACGCGTGCGCATCGACGCCCTGCGAGCGCAGTGCCGCGAGCACGCCGGCGCCCGACATCAGCGAAATCTCCCGCTCGGCCGAGTCGCCTCCCATCAGCACGGCCACCTTGCCCAGGGTCTTCGGCTCGATCGTCATGTCCGCCCCTCCTTGCCGAGCAACTCGGCCACCTGCGCCGGCACGCTGCCGATCGAGCCCGCGCCCATCGCGATCACCACGTCGCCGTCGCGGGCCTGGTCGACGATGGTCTGCGCCATCTCGTCGATGTCGTCGACGAACACCGGATCGACCTTGCCGGCCACGCGCAGTGCGCGCGCCAGCGCGCGGCCGTCGGCGGCGACGATCGGCGCTTCGCCGGCGGCGTAGACCTCGCCCAGCAGCACCCGATCGGCCGTGCCGATGACCTTGACGAAATCCTCGAAACAGTCGCGCGTGCGGGTGTAGCGGTGCGGCTGGAACGCGAGCACGATGCGCCGGCCCGGGAACGCGCCGCGCGCCGCCGCCAGCGTGGCCGCCATCTCGACCGGGTGGTGGCCGTAGTCGTCGATCAGCGTGAAGGTGCCGCCACCCTGCTCTGCCGCCACCGGCTGCTCGCCGTAGCGCTGGAAGCGCCGGTCCACGCCGCGGAACTCGGCCAGGCCCTGGACCACCGGCGCATCGGCCAGTTCGAGCTCGGTGGCCACCGCGATCGCCGCCAGCGCGTTGAGCACGTTGTGGTCGCCGGGCAGGTTCAGCGTCACGCTCAGGTCGGGCATGCGCACGCCGTTGCGGCGCTGCGCGGTGAAGCGCATCGTGCCGGCGTGGGCCTGCACGTCGACCGCGCGCACCATCGCGTCGGCGCCGAAACCGTAGGTGACGATCGGGCGCGAGATCATCGGCATGATCGAGCGCACGCCGGCGTCGTCGCTGCACAGGATCGCCGCGCCGTAGAACGGCATGCGGTGGATGAACTCGACGAATGCCGCCTTCAGCTTGGCGAAATCGTGGCCGTAGGTGTCCATGTGGTCGGCGTCGATGTTCGTGACCACCGCCATCACCGGCAGCAGGTTCAGGAACGAGGCATCCGACTCGTCGGCCTCGACCACGATGTAGTCGCCCGAGCCCAGGCGCGAGTTCGCACCGGCGGCGTTGAGCCGCCCGCCGATCACGAAGGTCGGGTCGAGATTGGCTTGGGCCAGCACGCTGGTCACGAGGCTGGTCGTCGTGGTCTTGCCGTGCGTGCCGGCGATCGCGATGCCCTGCTTCAGGCGCATCAACTCGGCCAGCATCACCGCGCGCGGCACCACCGGCACGCGCCTGGCGCGGGCCGCGACGACCTCGGGGTTGTCGCCGCGCACCGCGGTCGAGGTGACCACCGCCTCGGCGCCGGCGATGTGGCCCGCCGCGTGGCCGAGGTGCACGCGGATGCCCAGCGAGGCCAGCCGCCGCGTCGTCGGGCTGTCGGTCTGGTCGGAGCCCGACACCACGTAGCCCAGGTTGTGCAGGATCTCGGCGATGCCGCTCATGCCGGCGCCGCCGACCCCGACGAAGTGGATGTGCTTGACGGCGTGTTTCATGCGACGGCCTCCGAGCGTCCGCGCGCCTTCGTCGGGACGCGTGGCCCTTCGACGAAATGGATGTGCTTGACGGCGTGTTTCATGCGGTCGCCCCTCCCCTCACCCCGGCCCTCTCCCAGGGGGAGAGGGGGCAAGACTGCCGACACGCGAAGGTGTTTCCCCCTCTCCCTCTGGGAGAGGGCCGGGGTGAGGGCATCGCCGCGCCATTCGCCTGCAGATTCGAGATCACACCGCCACCAACCTTTCGATCTGATCCGCCACCCGCGCCGCCGCTTGCGGCCGGGCCAGCGTGCGCGCCTTCGTCGCCATCGCCAGCAGCGCCTCGCGCGTCAACCCGGCCAGCAACTCGGCGAGCCGGTGTGGTGTCAGTTCCGACTGCGGCAGGTGGATGCCCGCGCCGTGCGCGGCCAGCCACTGCGCGTTGTCGCGCTGGTGCGAGGTGGTGCTGACGATCAGCGGCACCAGCACCGACGCGACGCCCGCGGCGCACAGCTCGCTGACCGTCACCGCGCCGGCGCGGCAAACGATCAGGTCGCAGCGGCTCAGCTGCTGCGCCATGTCGTCGATGAACGGCAGCACCTCGGCGCGCACGTTGGCGTTCGCGTACGCGGCCTGCACGCCGGCGTGGTGTGCCTGGCCGGTCTGGTGCGTGACCTGCGGGCGCTGCGCCGCGTCGAGCAGTGCCAGCGCCTGCGGCACGCATTCGTTGAGCGCGCGCGCCCCCAGGCTGCCGCCGACGACGAGCAGCCGCAGCGCGCCGCTGCGCCCCGCAAGCCGCTGTTGCGGTGCCGCCAGTGCCTCGATCTCGGCGCGCACCGGGTTGCCGGTGACGACCGCGCGCTTGGTGCGTTGCGCCGCCTCGCCGTCGAAGCCGAACGCGATCGCGTCGGCCACCGGCAGCAGCGCCCGGTTGCTCATCAGCAGCGCCGCGTCGGCGTTGACCAGCACCAGCGGCTTGCCCAGCAGCGCCGCCATCAGGCCACCGGGGAAGCACACATAGCCGCCCATGCCGAGCACCGCGCCGGCACGCCGGCGCCGGATGATCCGCAGGCAGCTCCAGAACGCCCCGAGCAGCCGCAGGCCGCCGGTCAGCGTGTGCAGCGCCCCCTTGCCGCGCAGCCCCGAGAAGGCGATCCGGTCGATCGGGATGCCGCTCGGCGGCACGAGCTTGTTTTCCATGCCGGCGGGCGTGCCGAGCCAGCTGATGGTCCAGCCGCGCGCCTGCATTTCACGCGCAACCGCCAGGCCCGGGATGACATGCCCGCCGGTGCCCGCCGCCATCACGATGAGGTGCTTCATGCGCGGCCTCCGCGCATGAGCTGCCGATTCTGGCTGCGGCCGCCGCACTGCGTGCGCTTCACGTCGCTGCGCGACATGAGCCTGCGCCGAAACAGCGCATGCGAGCTGCGCTCGCGTGCGCGGTTCGCGCATGGCGCAAACAGCGCTCTCATGCGCGGCCTCCGCGCATGAGCTGCCTGTTTTCGATGTCGATGCGCAGCACGATCGCCAGCGCGATGATGTTCATCACGATCGCCGAGCCGCCGTAGCTCATCAGCGGCAGCGTCAGGCCCTTGGTCGGCAGCAGGCCCAGGTTCACGCCGATGTTGATGAACGCCTGCCCGCCCGTCCAGATGCCGATGCCCTGGGCGTACAGGCCGGCGAACACGCGGTCGAGTGCGATCGCCTGGCGGCCGATGTGGAACATGCGCCGCGCCAGCCAGAAGAACGCGAGGATCACGCAGGCCACGCCGACGAAGCCGAGCTCCTCGCCGATCACCGCGAGCAGGAAGTCGGTGTGCGCCTCGGGCAGGTAGTGCAGCTTCTCGACGCTGGCGCCCAGCCCCTGGCCGAAGATCTCGCCGCGGCCCAGCGCGATCAGCGAGTGCGTGAGCTGGTAGCCCTTGCCCATCGCGTACTGCGGGTCCCAGGGCTTGAGGAACGCCAGGATGCGCTCGGCGCGCCACGGGCTCGAGACGATCATCAGCACGAACGCCCCCACCAGCACCGCGAAGCTGAGGAAGAACATGCGCCCGTTCACGCCGCCCAGGAACAGGATGCCCATTGCGATCACCGCGATCACCATGAACGCGCCCATGTCGGGCTCGGCCAGCAGCAGCAGGCCGATGACCGCGAGCGCCATCGCCATCGGCGCGACCGCGCGCACGAAGTTCTCCTTGATCTCCATCTTGCGCACCATGTAGCCGGCCGCGTACATCGTGATCGCCACCTTGGCGAGTTCGGACGGCTGGAAGTTCAGCAGGCCCAGCGGAATCCAGCGATGCGCACCGTTCACGCCCTTGCCGATGCCGGGGATCAACACCACCACCAGCAGCAACAGCGAGGCGACGAACACCCACGGCGAGGCCTTCTCCCAGAACGCGACCGGGATCTGCACCGTGATCAACGCGGCGACGAACGACATCGCCACGAACACGATCTGGCGCGTCATGAAGTAGGTCGGCGCGTAGTGCGCGAAGCGCGGGCTGTCGGGCAGGCCGACGGTGGCGCTGTAGACCATCACGACGCCCAGCGCAAGCAGCCCGATGACGACGCACACGAGCGCCTGGTCGAATCCCAGCAGCCGCGCCGGCTGGCCGCTGCCGCCGACATCGATCCAGTCGCGCACCGGGATCGGCCGCGGCGCACGCGCCTTCTTCGCCGCCTGCGGCGCGCGCTGCGGCACGAACGCGAGCACGCGCTCGCGCAGCGCTTCGAGCCAGGTGATCGTGCCCGCGCTCATTCGGGCCCCCTACGGCCTGCGGCCGGTCCCGCCAGGCGGGAACCAGCCCTCGGGAGACCCGCGGCGCTCATTGCGACACCCCTCCCCGATCGGCAACGATGGCGTGCACCTCGGCGACGAACACCTCGGCGCGGTGCGCGTAGTTGCGAAACATGTCCAGGCTCGCGCAGGCCGGGCTCAGCAGCACCGCGTCACCGGCGTGGGCACGCTCGAAGCACCAGCGGGTGGCCTCCGGCAGCGTCTCGAAGCGCTGCAGCGCCACGCCGGTGGCGGCCAGTGCCTGTTCGATCGACGCGGCGTCGCGCCCGATCAGCGCCACCGCGCGGGCATGCCGGCGCACCGGCTCGACCAGCGGCGAGAAGTCCTGCCCCTTGCCGTCGCCGCCCAGGATCACGACCAGCCGGGCCGGCGCCTTGTCGGCGCCCAGGCCGTTGAGCGCGGCGACCGTGGCGCCCACGTTCGTGCCCTTGCTGTCGTCGAACGCGTCGACGCCGTCGAGCGTGGCGATGTACTGCACGCGGTGCGGCTCGCCGGCGTATTCGCGCAGGCCGTGCAGCATCGGCGCGAGCGGGCAGTCGATCGCGGTGGCCAGCGCCAGCGCGGCCAGTGCGTTGGCGGCGTTGTGGCGGCCGCGCACGCGCAGCGCATCGGCCGGCATCAGGCGCTGGATCAGCAGTTCCTCGGCCTCGCGGCTGCCGCTGCCGGCGCCCTTGCCGCCGTGGCCGCGGCCGAGCGTCTCGTCGAGCTCGCGCGCCCGCACCAGCCAGGCGATGCCGTGCTCCTCGACCACGCCGAAGTCGCCCGGCCGCCGCGGCGCGCCCAGGCCGAAGCGCACGACCGCACGCTCGATCGTGGTCGCCTTGCGGCCCCTTGCCCCCTTGACGGTCTCGGGCGCGGGGACGAGCCCCTCGACCAACGGGTCGTCGCGGTTGATCACCATCACCGCGTGGCGGCCGAACACGCGCGCCTTGGCGGCGATGTAGTGCGCCATCGAACCGTGCCAGTCGAGGTGGTCCTGGGTGATGTTGAGGATCGTGGCCGCGCTCGGCTCGAAGCCCTGGACCTCGTCGAGCTGGAAGCTGGACAGCTCGAGCACCCAGACCTCGGGCAGGTGCTCGAAGACCGGCGCGGCAGGGGGCGCTGGCGGCAACGGGATCGGAGCGCTGTCGTCGGCAGGGGATTCGGTGGGTGTGTCGCGCTCGGCGCCACCCTCACCCTCAATCCCTCTCCCAGAGGGAGAGGGAAGCGCCGCGCCTGCCGCTGCTCGGTCTCCCTCTGGGAGGCAGGTAAGCGCCGCGCCTGCCCCTTCTCCCTCTCCCTCTGGGAGAGGGCTGAGGGCGAGGCGGGGCTTTCGAGGCGCATGCGCCGAGCCCGTCGAGCGGTCCTGGCTTGCAAGCCAGGACGCGCACTGCAAGTGAGGGCCATCGCAAGCCACCATCGCCGCCGCCCCCTGCGGCTCGCGGTCCAGCGCATCGGCCAGCGTCTGCAGCATCGTCGGCCCGATGTTGCCGGCCACCGCGACGCGCTTGCCGGTGCGCGCGATCAGCATCGCCGCCATCGCGGTGGTGGTGGTCTTGCCGTTGGTGCCGGTGACCGCCAGCACCTTGGGCGCGTAGCCGCGCGCGGCCTTCAGGTCGGCCAGCGCGCGCGCGAACAGGTCGAGCTCGCCGCGCACCGGCACGCCGGTGTCGGCGGCCCGGTTCAGCATCGAGGCGATGCGCTCGTCCTGCGGCGACAACCCCGGGCTCTTCAGCACCATCGCAACGCCCGCGAAGGCGGCGTCGGTCAGCGGCCCGCGCACCCATTGCGCGCTCGGCACGTGCGCGGCCAATGCGGCCGCGTTGGCGGGTTGCTCGCGCGAGTCCCACACGCGCACGCCAGCACCGAGCCGCGCGCACCAGCGCGCCATCGCCAGCCCCGATTCGCCCAGGCCGAGCACCAGCACCGTGGTGCCTTTCAGGTCGTGCGTCAGGTCGTTCATCAGCGCAGCTTCAGGCTCGCCAGCCCGACCAGGCACAGCAGCATCGTGATGATCCAGAAACGCACGACGACCTGCGTTTCCTTCCATCCGGACTTCTCGAAATGGTGGTGCAGCGGCGCCATCTTCAGGATCCGCCGGCCGGTGCCGAAGCGTTTCTTCGTGAACTTGAACCACGCCACCTGCAGCATCACCGACAGCGCCTCGGCGACGAACACACCGCCCATGATGCCCAGCACGATCTCCTGGCGCGTGATCACCGCGATCGTGCCGAGCGCGCCGCCCAGCGACAGCGCGCCCACGTCGCCCATGAAGATCTGCGCCGGGTAGGTGTTGAACCACAGGAACGCCAGGCCCGCGCCGGCCATCGCCGCGCAGAAGATCAGCAGCTCGCCGGCGCCGGGGATGTGCGGGAAGATCAGGTAGCGGCTGTACACGGCGCTGCCGGTCACGTAGGCGAACACGCCGAGCGAGGAGCCGACCATCACCACCGGCATGATCGCCAGGCCGTCCAGGCCGTCGGTCAGGTTGACGGCGTTGCTGGCGCCGACGATCACGAAGTAGGTCAGCGCAATGAAGCCGAACACGCCCATCGGGTAGCTGATGGTCTTGAAGAACGGCACCATCAGGTCGGCCTTGGGCGGCAGCTCGTTGGCGAAGCCGCTCTGCACCCAGCGGATGAAGAGTTCGAGCACGCGCAGGTTGGAGGTCTCGCTGACGCTGAAGGCCAGGTAGAGCGCGGCGACCAGGCCGATCACCGATTGCCAGAAGAACTTTTCGCCCGAGGGCATGCCTTCGGGGTTCTTGTGCACGACCTTGCGCCAGTCGTCGACCCAGCCGATCGCGCCGAACCCCATCGTCACCAGCATCACGATCCAGACGAAGCGGTTGCTCCAGTCGAACCACAGCAGCGTGGACACGCCGATGCCGATCAGGATCAGCACGCCGCCCATCGTCGGCGTGCCGGTCTTGACCGCGTGCGACTCGACGCCGTAGGCGCGCACCGGCTGGCCGATCTTCAGCGCCGTCAGGCGCCGGATCACCCACGGCCCGAACGCCAGGCCGATCAGCAGCGAGGTCAGCGCCGCCATCACGGCGCGGAAGGTGATGTACTGGAACACGCGGAAGAAGCCGAACTCCGGCGACTGCGTCTGCAACCAGTTGGCCAGGCTAAGCAGCATGCGGGGCATCTCCGGTGGCTGGCGGTGTCTCGGCGTCCGAGGCCGCGACCAGCGCGGCGACGACCTGTTCCATCTTCATGAAGCGCGAGCCCTTGACCACCACCGCCGCGCACTGCGGCGCCTGCACCAGCGCTTTGATCAGTTCGGCCACGGTGTCGAAGTGGCGTGCGCCGGCGCAGGCCGCGGCGGCCTCGCGGCTGGCGGCGCCCACCGTCCACAGCGCATCGATGTGGCGCGCCTGCGCGTAGGCACCGATCTCGCGATGGAACGCCGGGCCCTGGTCGCCGACTTCGCCCATGTCGCCGAGCACCAGCCAGCGCGGCCCGGGCAGCGAGGCCAGCACCTCGATGGCGGCGCGCACCGAATCGGGGTTGGCGTTGTAGGTGTCGTCGATCAGCGTGACCGGGCGGCCACCGCGCAGCAGGCGGCGCACCTGCGAGCGGCCCTTGACCGGCTCGAAGGCTTCGAGCCCGCGCCGGATCGCGTCGAGCGGGCAGCCGGCCGCCAGCGCACAGGCAGCGGCGGCGAGCGCGTTTTTCACGTTGTGCCAGCCGGCCACGCGCAACTGCAGCGTGACCGCGCCGGCGGGGGTCTGCAGCAGCACCGCCCAATGCGGCCCGTGGCCCGCACCGGCCGCGGCGGACAGCGCAGCCTGGGCAACCTCCGACGCGTCCTGCACCCACTCGGCATGGCAGGTCAGGTCGGCCGCGCCGGCGAGCGCGAAGGTCAGCGTCGGCCGGTGCCCGGCCAGCGCGTGCCAGATCGCCGCGTGCGCGTCGTCGGCCGGGAACACCGCGACGCCGGCCTCGCCGAGCGCCTCGATCACCGCGCCGTTCTCGCGCGCCACCGCCTCGACGCTGGCCATGAACTCCTGGTGCTCGCGCTGCGCGTTGTTGACCAGCGCGACGGTGGGCGCCGTGATCGCCGCCAGCGCCGCAATCTCGCCGGGGTGGTTCATGCCGAGTTCGACCACGCCGGCGCGGTGCCAGGTGCTCGCGTCCTGGCGCAGCCGCAACAGCGTGAGCGGCACGCCGATGTGGTTGTTCAGGTTGCCGGCGGTGGCGAACGCCGAATCGAGAAGCCAGGCGCGCAGGATCGTCGCGATCATCTGCGTGACGGTCGTCTTGCCGTTGCTGCCGGTGACCGCGATCAGCGGCAACTGGAAGCGCTGGCGCCAGGCGCGCGCGAGTTCGGTCAGCGCCTGCTGCGTGTCGGTCACCTGCACGCCAGGCAGGCCGGCGGCTTCGAGGCCGCGCTCGGCCAGCGCCGCCACCGCACCCGCGGCCCGCGCCTGGGCGAGGAAGTCGTGCGCGTCGTAGCGCTCGCCCTTGAGCGCGACGAACAGGTCGCCGTGCTGCAGGCTGCGGGTGTCGCTGTGCACGCGCAGCACCTCGACGCCGCCGTCGCCGACCAGCGTCGAGCCGGGCAGCAGCGCGTGCGCTTGCGCCAGCGTCATCATGGGGTGCCCTCCACGCGCGCGGCGAGCGCGGTGCTCGCCTCTTCGAGATCCGAGAAGTGGTGCTTCACGCCACGCACCTCCTGGTAGTCCTCATGGCCCTTGCCGGCGATCAGGATCACGTCGCGCCCGTCGGCTTGGCGCACCGCGTGATGGATCGCCGCGCGCCGGTCTTCGATCACCTTGACGCGCTGCTGGTTGCCGGCCAGGCCGGCGACGATCTGCAGCAGGATGAAGGCCGGCGCCTCGTCGCGCGGGTTGTCGGTGGTGACGACCACGTGCTGCGCCAGCGCTTGAGCGAGCGCGCCCATCAGCGGGCGCTTGGCGGCGTCGCGGTTGCCGCCGCAGCCGAACACGCACCAGAGCGCGCCGCCGCGCTCGGCGGCGAACGGCTGCAAGGCGCGCAGCGCTTTCTCGAGCGCGTCGGGGGTGTGGGCGTAGTCGACGACGACCTGCGGGCCCGCGCCGGCCGCAGCCACCCTTTGCATCCGGCCGGGCACCGGCGTGAGCCCGGCACAAGCCGCCGCGGCCTCGGCGAGCGAAACACCCGAAGCGCGCAGCGCGCCGATCGTGGCGAGCAGGTTGGCCACGTTGTAGTCGCCGATCAAATGCGTGCGCACGTCCGCGCGGGCCGCGCCCTCGTGCAGCTCGAAACACAGGCCGCCACCGTCGTAGCGGATCGACGCGGCACGCAGCCGCGCGGCGCTGGCAGCACCGCGGAGCGAGTACGTCCAGAGGTCGATCGACCCGCCCGCCAGCACACCGGCCAGCTCGGCGCCGTGCACGTCGTCGACGTTGACCACGGCCGCGCGCAAGCCCGGCCAGGCGAACAGTTGCGCCTTGGCCTGCCAGTAGGCGTCCATCGATCCATGGAAGTCGAGGTGGTCCTGGGTGAAGTTGGTGAACACCGCGACGTCGATCTTGGTGCCGGCGAGTCGATGCTCGGCCAGGCCGATCGAGGTGGCCTCGATCGCGCAGGCGCCGAAGCCGGCATCGGCGAAGCGCTTGAAGCCGGCCTGCAGCGTGACCGGGTCGGGCGTGGTCATGCCGGTGAAGGCGATCGGTTCGGGGGCAATCGACGCCGCGCCCCCGGTCGGCGCGGCGCCGACGCGCGGCGGTTCGCCGACGCCGAGCGTGCCGATCACGCCGCAGCGCCGCCCCAGCGTGCCCAGCGCCTGGGCGACCCACCACGTCACCGAGGTCTTGCCGTTCGTGCCGGTGACCGCGATCACGCTCAACCGCTCGCTCGGCGCACCCATGAAGCCGCTGGCGATCGCGCCGGTGCTCGCCTTCAGGCCCGGCAGCGCGGCCACCGCGTCGCTGCCGAGCAGCGCCTCGAATTGCCCGGCGCCGTCCGCCTCGACCAGGCACGCGTTCGCGCCGGCGGCCAGCGCCTGCGGCACGAAGCGGCGGCCGTCGACCGCGTGGCCGGGCCAGGCGATGAAGGCATCACCGGCGCCGACCCGGCGGCTGTCGGTGCGCAGCGCGCGCACGCCGCGCGCGGCCAGCCAGGCGAGTGCGGCGGGGACCGATTCGAGCTGACTCAGCGCCATCAGAAGCTCTCCGGCTCGGCGGGCACGTCGTGCGCGATGATCTGCGTCTTGACGTCGATGTCGGGTGGCACGTCCAGCGTGCGCAGCGTCTGCTGTACCAGGTCGCTGAACACCGGCGCGGCCACGTCGCCGCCGTACCACTTGCCGGCCGTGGGCTCGTCGACCATCACCGCGACGATGATGCGCGGGTGGCTCAGCGGCGCGATGCCGACGAACCACGAACGGTACTTCTTCG
>JAGWTP010000096.1 GCA_028868895.1 Burkholderiales bacterium | reverse complement strand
CGCGCTCGACGGCGCGCTGGTCGCGCAGCTGCACACGGTGCTCGACACCGCGATCGCCGACGACGGCGTGACGCTGTTGCACATCCGCAGCGACCAGCGCGTCTTTTGCGCCGGTGCCGACCTGGCGCTGCTGCGCGCGTGCTTCGCCAGCGCGCACGGCGCCGATGCGATGACCGAGGTGGTGCGCGAGATGCAACGCCTGTATGCGCGCATCGAGGCCGCACCGCTGGTCACGCTGGCCGAGATCGGCGGCGCGGCGCTGGGCGGCGGGCTCGAGCTCGCGCTCGCCTGCGACCTGCGGGTGGCGGCGCTGGGCGCGGCGCTCGGCCTGCCCGAAGCCTCGCTCGGACTGCTGCCCGGCGCCGGCGGCACGCAGCGCCTGACGCGCCTGTGCGGCCCCGGCGTGGCCGCGCGGCTGATCCTGGGCGCCGAGGTCGTCAGCGGTGCGCAGGCCCTGGCGCTGGGCATCGTGCAGTGGGCGCAGCCGCGCGAGCAGCTGCCCGCCTGGACCCGCGCGCTCGCCGCGCGGCTGGCGGCGCTGCCCAGGGCCGCGCTGGCCGCCAGCAAACGCTGCATCGCCGCGCAGGCCGACCCGCACCGCGACGGCTACGCCGACGAGATCACCGAAACACGCACGCTGTACGACCACCCGGAGACACGCCGCCGGGTCGAGCAGTTCCTGGCCCGCGGCGCGCCTGGCCCATCGAAGGAGTGAATATGAGCCTGCAAGACAAGATCGCCGTCGTCACCGGCGCCGCATCGGGCATCGGTCGCGCCACGGCGCAGGCCCTGGCCGGCGCCGGGGCGCAGGTCGTGGTCGCCGACATCGACGCCGCCCACGGCGAAGCGGTGGCCGCGGCCTTGCGCCAGGCCGGCCAGCGCGCGCTGTTCCTGCCGGTGGACCTGACCGATGCCGCCTCGATCGCCGGCTTTGCCAGCGAGGTCGCGAGCCGGCTCGGCCCGGTCGACATCCTGGTCAACGGCGCCGGCTGGGGCCGCACCGCGCCGTTCGTCGAAGGATCGGCCGAGTTCTGGGCCACGCTGATCGCGCTCAACCTGGTCGGGCCGATGACGCTGGCCAAGGCGCTGCTGCCGGCGATGATGGAACGCGGCAGCGGGCGCATCGTCAACATCGCCAGCGACGCCGGGCGCGTGGGCAGCCTGGGCGAGACGGTCTACTCGGCGGCCAAGGGCGGCCTGATCGCGTTCACCAAGTCGCTGGCGCGCGAGATGGCGCGCTACCGGATCAATGTCAACTGCGTCTGCCCCGGCCCGACCGACACGCCGCTGATGGCGGCCGTGCCCGACAAGGTCAAGGAAGCGCTCACCAAGGCGATCCCGTTCCGGCGCCTCGGCAGGCCCGAGGAAGTGGCCGACGCGGTGGCGTTCTTCGCCAGCGACCGCGCCGCCTACATCACCGGCCAGGTGCTCAGCGTCAGCGGTGGCCTGACGATGGCCGGCTGACGCCACCCGCGGGCACGCCGCGCACGCCGCAACCACTCCCAGGAGGACTCCCCGATGAAACGCATCCAGCTCGCCGGCTACCGGGCCGAGCACTTCGGCTACGCGGTGGCGGGCAAGGTCGCCACGATCACGCTGAACCGGCCCGAGCGCAAGAACCCGCTGACCTTCGACTCGTACGGCGAGCTGCGCGACCTGTTCCGCGAACTGGCCTATGCCACCGACATCAAGGCGGTCGTGTTCACTGGCGCGGGCGGCAACTTCTGCTCGGGCGGCGACGTGCACGAGATCATCGGCCCGCTGGTGCGCATGAAGATGCCCGAGCTGCTCGAATTCACGCGCATGACCGGCGACCTCGTCAAGGCGATGCGCGCCTGCCCGCAGCCGATCGTCGCCGCGATCGACGGCGTGTGCACCGGCGCCGGCGCGATGATCGCGTGCGGCTCGGACCTGCGCCTGGCCACCGCGCGCAGCAAGCTGGCGTTCCTGTTCGTGCGCGTCGGCCTGGCCGGCGCCGACATGGGCGCGTGCACGCTGCTGCCGCGGCTGATCGGCCTGTCGCGCGCCGCCGATCTGCTGTTCACCGGGCGCGTCGTCGGCGGCGAGGAGGCCGAACGCTACGGCTTTCACAACCGCCTGGTCGAGCCCGAGCAGTTGCTCGGCGAGGCCCAGGCCCTGGCCGCGAGCCTGGCCGACGGACCGAACTTCGGCCACGCGATGACCAAGACGATGCTCTGGCAGGAGTGGAGCTCGGGGCTGGGCGAGTCGATCGAGGCCGAGGCCCAGGCGCAGGCGATCTGCATGCAGACGCAGGACTTCGAGCGCGCGTACCACGCGTTCGCGGCCAAGCAGAGGCCGGTGTTCGAGGGCAATTGAGGCTGGCCGCCCTGGCCCCGCATGCGGACCGGCCACTCCCTCCCTTGGGATGGACCGGTTTGAACCGGGCACCGTGCCAGTTCGCAGACGCTGGCGCAGGCTTGACGGGTGTCAATCGGGCCGGCGGGCGCCACAGTACATTTCGACTGGTGCAAGCACGGCGGCGCCAGCTGCCGGGTGCGCGGTGCGCAACGAAGGGCCCATGAAGAAGATCGGCATCTTGAACGGACCGTTGTCGGCTGCGATTGCGCGACTTGGCCACACCGACGGCCTGGTCGTTTGCGACGCCGGGCTGCCGATTCCCGAGGGTCCGCAGCGCATCGATCTTGCGCTGGTTCCGGGAACGCCGGGGTTTCTGGAGGTGATACGCGCGGTCGCGACCGAAATGATGATCGAACGCGTGCTCGTGGCCGACGAGATGTCGCACGCGAGTGCGGCGTTGCGCGCGGCGCTCGACAGGTTGCTGGGCGAAGTCGGCCACCTGCAGTCCCGTGTGATCGCGCTCGATACCTGCACCCATGAGGAGTTCAAGCGACGCACCGTCGACGCCCGGGCGGTCGTGCGCAGCGGCGAATGCACACCCTACGCGAACGTCATTCTGTATTCGGGTGTGGCCTTCACCGGCCGGGGTTGAAGCGGGATGAGCGAGACGGCGCCGGCCACATCGCTCGCCGCGGCACCGGCCGGGCCGGTGCTCGAACTGCACGGCATCAGCAAGACGTTTGCCGGCGTGGGCGTACTGCACGGCGTGGAGCTGGCGGTGCACCCGGGCCAGGTGATGGGGCTGGTCGGCGAGAACGGGGCCGGCAAGTCCACGCTGATGCGCATCGTCACCGGCATCTATGGCGCCGATTCCGGGGGCGTGATCCGCTTCGGCGGGCGCGAGGTGCATTTCGCCAGCGCCCGGCAGTCGATCGATGCCGGTGTCGCGATGATCCATCAAGACCTGAACCTGCTGCCCGACCTCACCGTCGCCGAGAACCTCCTGCTCGGCCGCGAGCCTTTGAACCGGTTCGGCCTCATCGACCGGCCGGCGATGCGGGCGCAGGCGCAGGTGCTGCTGGCGGCGGTGCGCCAGCAGATCGATCCGGCGTCGAGCGTGGGCAGCCTGAGCGTGGCGCAACAGCAGATGGTCGAAATCGCGCGAGCGCTTTCGCTGGACGCGCGCCTGATCATCATGGACGAGCCCACCGATGCGCTCACCGGCGTCGAGACCGAAGTGCTGTTCGATGCCATCCGCCAACTGCGCGCACAGGGCAAGGCCGTGGTCTACATCTCGCATCGGCTCGCCGAGATCTTTGCGATCTGCGACGTCGTCACCGTGCTGCGCGACGGCTACAAGGTGTTCAGCGGGCCGGTTGTCGGCCTCGACGAAGCGACCCTCATCCATCACATGGTGGGCCGCGAAATCACCGACCAGTACCCTTACCGGCCGGCAGCCGCTGGCGCCGTGGCGTTGCGTGTTCGGGGATTGACGGCACCCGGCATCAGCGACATCTCCTTCGAAGTGCGTGCCGGCGAGGTCGTGGGCTTCGCCGGTTTGATGGGCGCCGGCAGCAGCGAACTCGGCAAGGCGATCTACGGCGACGTGGCGGTGCACGCCGGTAGCGTCGAATTGCAGGGCCGACCGGTGCGGCTGCGGTCGCCCCAGGATGGCGTGCGCGCGGGCATCGCCTACCTGCCGGAGGATCGCAAGGCCGAGGGCCTGATCCAGGCGCACTCGGTGCGCACCAACATGTCGCTGGCGGCGTTGCCTCGATTCGACCGGGGCCTGGGGTGGGTCGACCGACACCGCGAGGACGAGGCCGTGGCCGGCTACATCTCGGCGTTTGCGATCAAGTCACAGGGCGCACAGGCGGAGGTGGCCACGCTCAGCGGCGGCAACCAGCAGAAGGTCTCGCTGGCCAAGGCCCTGATGACCGAGCCGCGCGTGCTGATCCTCGCCGAGCCCACGCGCGGCGTCGATGTCGGCGCGCGCCGCGAGATCTACAGCCTCGTCAACGAACTGAAGGCCAAGGGCATGGCGATTGTGCTGATTTCGTCGGACATGCCGGAGTTGCTCGGCATTGCGGACCGCATCCTGGTGCTCTCGCACGGCCACTTGACCGGCACGTTCGAACACGGCCGGGCCACGCAGGAAGCGATCCTGGAGCGGGCACTCGCATGACCCGCCCGACCACAACCCTGCCCGCGCCGCTGCGCTGGCTGGCGCGCAACAAGTCGCTGATCGGCCTGATCCTGCTGGTTGCATCGGTGGCGCTGCTCAATCGCAATTTCCTCAGCGTCGACAACCTGCTCAACGTGCTGCGCCAGACGTCGATCAATGCGGTGATGGCGATGGGCATGACCTTCGTCATCCTGACCGCGGGCATCGACTTGTCGGTGGGTGCCCTGCTGGCGTTGACCGGGGCGTTCGCGGCAAGCCTGGTGGCCGCCGGCCACGGTCTGATCGTCACGCTGCCGCTGGTCCTGCTCATCGGCGCCGCGTTGGGCATGCTGGCCGGCATCGCGGTCACGCCCGGTGGCGTGCAACCGTTCATCGCCACGCTGGTCGGCATGACCGTGCTGCGCGGCGCGGTACTGGTCTTCACCGGCGGCCGGCCGATCGACACCAGCGGCGCTGCCGCGTCCGCCTCGTTCAGTGCGCTGGGCTCCGGCTACCTGCTGGGCATCCCGGTTCCGGTGCTGATCGCCGCGATCGTGTACTTCGCATGCTGGCTGGCGCTGACACAGACGCGCTTCGGGCGCTATGTCTATGCGGTCGGTGGCAACGCGACCGTGGCGCGCCTGTCGGGCATCAACGTGATGCGGGTCAAGATCGCGGTCTATGCGATCAGCGGGCTGCTTTCGGCGCTGGCCGGAATCATCCTGACGGCGCGCCTGGAAAGCGCCCAGCCGACCGCCGGCACCGGCTACGAACTCGACGCCATTGCCGCCGTCGTGGTCGGCGGCACGAGCCTGGCCGGTGGCAAGGGGAGCATCTTCGGCACGCTCGTCGGCGCGCTGATCATCGGCGTGCTGAACAACGCGCTGAACCTGATGGATGTGTCGTCCTACTACCAGATGGTGGCCAAGGGCGCCGTGATTCTGCTTGCCGTGCTGGTCGATCGGCGCAGCAAGTCCACCCAGTGACCGCTTCGAGGTCACGTCGTCAACCGAAAGGAAATTCTCATGTTGCGCAAGGCAATCCCATTCGTCGTCGGGGCCGGTCTGCTGTTCGGTGCGTCGGCCGCCGCGCTTGCGGCCGACAAGATCGCACTCGTGGTCTCGACCCTCAACAATCCGTTCTTCGTCACGCTGCGCGACGGCGCTCAGGCCGAGGCGAAGGTGCTCGGTTATGACCTGGTGGTCCTGGACAGCCAGAACGATCCGGCCAAGGAGCTGGCCAACGTCGAGGACGTGCTGCGCCAGGGCGTCAAGGTGCTGTTGCTGAATCCGGCCGATTCCGACGCCGCCAAGGCATCCGTGCGCGCTGCCGACGAGAAGAAGGTGCCGGTGATCACGCTGGACCGGGCGGCCAACGGCATCAAGGTCGCATCGCACATTGCCTCGGACAACGTGGCCGGCGGCAAGTTGGCGGGCGAGCTGATCGCCAAGCAGCTCGGCGGCAAGGGCAACGTCGTCGAACTGCAAGGCATCCCCGGCGCCAGCGCGGCGCGCGACCGGGGCCAGGGGTTCCACCAGGCGATGAGCGCGGCGCCCGGCATCAAGATCGTCGCCAGCCAGTCGGCCGACTTCGACCGCACCAAGGGCCTGAACGTGATGGAGAACATTCTGCAGGCGCAGCCGAAGATCGACGCGGTGTTCGCCCACAACGACGAGATGGCGCTCGGCGCGATCAAGGCCATCCAGGCGACCAAGCGGCACATCCTGGTGGTCGGCTTCGATGGCACCGACGACGCCGTGGCGGCGATCAAGAACGGCTCGATGCTGGCCTCGGTCGCGCAGCAGCCGGCGATGATCGGCAGCCTCGGCGTGCAGACCGCGGACAAGGTCATCAAAGGCCAACCCGTGCCCGCCTTCACGCCGGTGCCGCTGAAGCTGCTGCGACGCTGAGAAGGCGCCGCGCGTCACGAGAAGTCACCATGAGCGCAAGCGAGCAGCCCCTCATCGCCGTCTTCGGCAGCGTGAACATCGACGTCACGGCGTGGTGCGATCGCTTGCCCCGCCCCGGCGAGACGGTCAGCGGGCGCGCCTACTCGATGTCGCTGGGCGGCAAGGGCGCCAACCAGGCGGTGGCGGTCGCCCGTCTCGGCCTGCGCTCGGTCCTGATCGGGCGCACCGGTGCCGACGACTTCGGCCGGCTCGCGCGCGACCGGCTCACGGCGCTGGGTGTCGGGCTCGACCACCTGCACTCAAGTCCGGACCTGGCCAGCGGCGTCGCCGTCATCAGCGTCGATGCGCAGGCGGAAAACTGCATCGTGGTGATCGGCGGCGCGAACCTGGCCGTCGATGCGACGCTGGCGCAGCAGGCGGCGCAGCCGCTGCGAGCCGCGCGCGTGCTGCTGCTGCAGCTGGAGGTGCCGCTGCCGGCGGCGCTCGCCGCCGCCGGCTTGACGCGCGCCGCCGGCGGACTGGTCATCCTCGATCCGGCCCCGGCTCCCGCCGGCGGCCTGCCCGACGAAGCCCTGCACGGCGTCGATGTGGTCACGCCGAACGAGACCGAGACCGAAGCGATCGTCGGTGTGCGCCCCACCGGTCCCACCGAGGCAGCGCAGGCCGCAGCGCGGCTGATCGCACGGGGCGTACCGACCGCGGTCATCAAGATGGGCGCCGCCGGCGTGTACTTCCGCGGTCCGAACGGCGAAGGTTTCGTCGCGCCGTTTCCGGTCCACGCGGTCAACAGTGTGGGCGCCGGCGACAGCTTCAACGGCGGGCTGGCTGCGGCCCTCGCCCGCGGTGCCTCGATGGCGGACGCGGTCCGATTCGCGGCTGCCTGCGGTGCGCTGGCCACGACCGGTCCCGGTGGCGCGGCATCGGCCCCCACGCTCGCCGCGGTCGAAGCCCTGCTTCGATGACGACCACCACACCCGGCCCCGGCGCTTCGCGCCCACCCTGGCGCGACGCCGCCGGACTTCACATCGACGTGCGCGGCCTGGCGCCGCCGGCACCGCTGGTGGCCATCATCGGGTTGATCGAATCGGTGCACGACGCCACGCCGGTGATCGTGCACCACGACCGCGACCCCAGGCTGCTCTACCCCGAACTCGCCGAGCGCGGCTGGTGCGCGCATGCCATCCCCGGCGACGTGGGTGAAGTGCGGCTGCAACTGCAGCGGGTGCGTTGAAAACCGCCGCCGGCGCCTTCCTCGGCGGGGCGGCGAGCCGGCTGCTGCCGGCGTCGATCCCGTTTCGCTTTTTCGGTGCCGCGGTCGCCTACCACCTGCTCGCCTGGCTGGCGCTGCTGGCGGGTGCGGACCGCGTGCCGCGTTTTTCGGGCGGCCTGGGCTGGCCGCTGGCGGCGCTGCATCTGGTGACGCTCGGGGTGCTGGTGATGACCGCCATCGGCGCGAGCCTGCAGCTGCTGCCGGTGGCGACGCGCCAGCCGGTGCGATCGACACGCTGGCCGGCGGCGATCTGGTGGCTGTACACGCCCGGCGTGGCCGGTGTCGTGCTCGGCATGGGCCTGGGCGCGCCGTGGTTGCTGGGCGCGGGTGCGGCGGCGGTGGTGTTGGCGCTGCTCGGCTTTGCCGCGTTGCTGGCGTTGAACCTGGGCGCGGCGCGTGGCATGGCCGCGGTGGTGGCGCATGGCTGGGCGGCGCTGGCCAGCCTGCTGGTGGTGCTGGCGACCGCGCTGGCCCTGGCACTGGTCTATCTGGGTGCGCCGGTGCTCGACCGCGGCACCGCGCTGGCGCTGCACGTCGCGTTCGCGGCCTACGGCTTCATGGGGCTGCTGGCGTTCGGGTTGTCGTACATCCTGGTGCCGATGTTCGCGCTCGCGCCAACGCCCGATGAGCGTCGCTCGATCGCCTCCGGCGGCCTCGCGGTGGCGGCACTGTCGCTGGCGGCGCTCGCGGCGTTCGGCGTGGCACCGGTGGCGCTGCGCGTTACCGCGATCGCGATCGGCAACCTCGCGGTGGCGCTGCACCTGTGGCTGATGCGCGGCGCGCTGCGCAGCGGCATGCGGCGCGAGCTCGGCCGCTCGTTCACGCTGGTGCGCATCGGCTGGGGCGCGCTGCTGGCCAGCCTGGCGCTGGCGCTCGCGCTGGTGCTCGACGCCCCCGTCGGCGGGCTGGCCACGCTGTTCGGGTTGACGCTGATCGGCGGCTGGTTGCTCACCTTCGTGCTCGGCATCTTGCAGCGCATCCTGCCGTTCCTGGCGTCGATGCACGCGGCGCGCGGCAGCCGACGCGCGCCCACGCCGTCGGCGCTGAGCGCGCCGCGCCCGCTGGCGATCCATTTCGGCTGCCACCTCGCGGCGCTGGCCGGCCTGGGGCTGGCGGTCGCGATCGACAGCGTGCGGCTGGCTGCGCTCGCCGCCGGCATCGGGGCGCTGGGGGCGGCAGCGTTCGGCGTGTTCTTCGCCGTCTTGCTGCGGCGCATGCGCGGTGCCGCCCCGGCGGCACCGTCCGCGCGCGAGCCGGCAGTTTGAGCTGCGTCAAAGGCGGCGCCCGTGGATTCGCTATTCTGGTAGTCGACTACCAATTTCGGAAAGCCGATGAACTTTGCGCGCCAGGTCAGCCACACGCTCGACACCGAACATCGCGGCAACCTCGAACTGCTCGGGCGGGTCGAGCAGGCCTTGGCGTGCGCGCCGCGTGTGGGGGCCGGGAGAGAGGCCGAGTTCGCCCGGCTGTGCGGCGCGTTCGTGCGCCTGATCGAGCAGGACATCGACCGCCATTTCGGTTTCGAGGAACGCGAGCTGTTCCCGCGCATGGCGCAGGCCGGTGAAGGCGACATCGCCGAGCTGCTGCAGGAAGAGCACGACGCGATCCGCGCGGTGGCCGCCGAGATCCTGCCACTGGCGCGCACCGCCGCCGCGGGGTCGCTCGACGAGCGCGGCTTCGATGCACTGAAGCGCGGCGCGCTCGAGATGGTCGAGCGCCAGGTGGCCCACATCCAGAAGGAGACCATGGCGCTGCTGCCCTTGCTCGACGACCTGCTCGACGACGACCTCGACCGCGAACTGGCGTTTGCCTACGCATCGGCGTAAAACCGATGAACCCGACCGAGACCAAGATGGATGCGATCACCACCGAACCCCTCGCGGTGCGCGCGCTGACGCCCGACGACCTGGCGCAGGTGGTCGCGATCGACGCCGCGATCGAGGGCCGCTCGCGGCGCGGCTATGTCGAGCGCAGGCTCGCGGCGGCGCAGCGCGAGCCGGCGCTGCACGCGCAGTTCGCCGCGGTCGATGGCCGCGGCCTGGCCGGCCACCTGCTGGCGCGCGTGCTCGAAGGCGAGTTCGGCCGCGGCGAGCGCAGCCTGCGGCTCGAACTGGTGGGCGTGCGCCCCGACGCGCGCCGGCACGGTGCGGGCACGCGCCTGTTCGACGCGCTCGTGCACTGGGCCCGGCGCCACGCGGTGCACGACGTGCGCACCCAGGCGCCCTGGAACGACGCGGCGATGCTGCGCTGGCTCGACCGCAACGGCTTTCGGCTCGCGCCGGCCCTGGTCGTCGACTGCGCGGTGGGCGGTGGCGCCTACCGGCCCGAGCGCGACGACGCGATCGCGCTGCCGGTGGGCGAAGGCCCCGGCCATGAAATCAGCTTCGGTGCCGGCTCCGGCAACGACTTCGAACGCCTGGCGCGCGACACCGCCGACGTGCGCTCGATGACGCCGGCCGACCTGCCCGACATCGTGCGCATCGACCGCGCCATCACCGGGCGCGACCGCAGCGCCTACCTGCAGGCCAAGCTCGCCGAGGCGCTGGACGACGCCGGTGTGCGCGTGTCGCTGGCCGCGCGGCGCGACGGCGTCAACGTCGGCTACCTGATGGCACGCCTGGACCGCGGCGATTTCGGCCGCAGCGAGCCGGTGGCGGTGATCGACACGCTCGGTGTCGACCGCGACTGCGCGCGCCGCGGCGTGGGCCGCGCGCTGCTGTCGCAGCTGTTCGCCAACCTGGGCGCGCTGCACGTCGAGCGGGTCGAGACGGTCGTGCCGGCGCGCGACCTGGCGTTGCTGGGCTTCCTGTACGCGGTCGGGTTCGCACCGTCGCAGCGCCTGCCCTTCGTGCGCCGGCTCGAGAGGCCCTCATGACCGCGCTGCCCGACGACGACGCGGTGCGCGAGGCGCTGCGCCAGGTCGACGACCCCGAGGCGGGGATGAACATCGTCGAGCTCGGCCTGGTCTACGCGATCGAGCTCACGCCCGATGCGGTGGCGATCGACCTGACGATGACGACCGCGGCCTGCCCGATGGCCGACCTGATCGTCGAGCAGGCGCGCGCCGCCGTCGCCGCGATCGTGCCCGCCGGCACGCGGGTCGACGTGACGCTGGTATGGGACCCGCCCTGGACCCCCGACAAGATGACCGGCATCGCGCGCGAACATTTCGGCTGGACGTCTTGAGCCCCCCCAGGAAATGCCTTCGACATTCCCGCCCCCAGGGGTCAAGCAAAGTGGCCAAGCCTCACTCGCTTGAGAACCCCCCATTGAAATGCCTTCGACACTCCCGCTCCCAGGGGTCGCGCGAAGGGGCCAAGCCGCATTGGCTTGAGATGACGCCAGCACGCCGCACGGATGGTCACGCCCAAGCGCGCCGCAACGCCTGAGGCGCACGCATCGGCCG
The DNA here is from genome assembly GCA_028868895.1 of Burkholderiales bacterium. Taxonomy (GTDB): domain Bacteria; phylum Pseudomonadota; class Gammaproteobacteria; order Burkholderiales; family Burkholderiaceae_C; genus LMDS01. The sequence continues at coordinate 3,364 of JAGWTP010000096.1, read as the reverse complement.
GTGGCTGGCCGCCGCCGTGGCGCTTTCCGTTGCTGCTGCTGGGCTTCGTGGCGCTGTTCATCGGCGCCGGCGCCGGCCTGGCGCGCCTGGGCTGGCGCATGCCCGAGCTCGTGCTCGCGGCGAGCGCGATGCACGCGCCGCTGATGGTGTGTGGCTTCTTCGGCACCGTGATCGCGCTCGAGCGCGCGGTCGCGGTCGGCCGCGGCTGGGCCTACCCCGGACCCCTGCTGGCCGGGCTGGGCGGTGTTTGCGCGGTGTTCGGCCCGGCCTCGATCGCCGCCGCGTTCTTCCTTGCCGGCAGCCTGGTGCTGCTGGCCGCATCGATCGACGTCTGGCGGCGCCAGAGCGCACTGTTCACGTTCACGCTCGCGCTCGGTGCGGCCTGCTGGTCGGTCGGCAACGGCTTGTGGCTGGCCGGCTGGACGGTGCCCGAGGTCGTGCCCTGGTGGTTCGCGTTCCTGATCCTGACCATCGCCGGCGAACGGCTCGAGCTGTCGCGCTTCATGCCGCCGGCGCCGCTCGCGCGCTGGCTGTTCGCGCTGGTGCTGGCGGGCCTCGTCGCCGGGCTGCTCGGGCTGCGCTGGCCCTGGGGCGTGCCGGTTTTTGCCGCTGCTGTGCTGGCACTGGCGGCGTGGCTGATGAAGCACGACATCGTCCGGCGCACGGTGCGCCGCAGCGGCCTGACGCGCTACATCGCGGTGTGCCTGCTGGCGGGCTATGTCTGGCTCGCGATCGCCGGCGTCGTCATGCTGCGCGCCGGCGGCCTCGTGCCCGCCACCGCCTCGTACGACGCCGCGTTGCACGCGATCGCGCTGGGTTTCGTGTTCTCGATGGTGTTCGGCCACGCGCCGATCATCTTTCCGGCGGTGCTGCGCGTGGCGGTGCCCTACCACCGCGCCTTCTATGCGCCGCTGGCGCTGCTGCACGGCTCGCTGGCGCTGCGCCTGGCGGGCGACGCGGCCGGGCGCATCGACTGGGTGCGCCTCGGCGGCCTGGGCAACGCGCTGGCGCTCGCGGCGTTCGTCGTCTTCACGGCCGGCGCGGTAGTTAACGGCTGGCGCGCCCGGCCGCGCGCCGCCGGGTAGCTCGCGGCCCGCGGCGCCGCACGCAACGCCCTGCGGCGCGGTTGTTCCATGTCAAGGTCGCGACCGGGCGCCGGGTCTACGCTGCGCTTGAAGATCAAAGCCACCGAGGAGCAAGCATGAGCAAGTCGAACGATTCATCCAGGCCCGCCGGGGCAGCGACAACGCTGGACGGCTTCGAGGTGCTCGACGCCTGCCACCGGCAGACGCTGGTCACGCTCGACCTGCTCGCCGCGCTGGTCACGCGGCTGGCCACCGGCGGCCCCGACGCCCAGGCGCGGGCGATGGCCACCGAGATCGTCCGCTTCTTCTCGACCACCGCGCGCGCCCATCACGAGGACGAGGAGCGCCACGTCTTCCCGAAGCTGGCGACCAGCGACGACCCCGAGATCGTGCAGGCGGTGCTGCGGCTGCAGCAGGACCACGACTGGCTCGAGGAAGACTGGATGGAGCTGTCGCCGCACGTCGATGCGGTGGCCTGCGGCCAGTCGTGGTACGACCTCGACGTGCTGCGCGAAGGCGTGGAGATCTTCACCGCGCTGTCGCACGACCACATGGCGCTCGAGGAGTCGTGCATCTACCCGCAGGCGCGCGAGCGGCTGCGCGCCGGCGAGCGCCTGGAGATGGGCCGTGAAATGGCCGCGCGTCGCCGCACCGCGCGCAAGGCCAAGGCGCAGCCAGCGGCGCCGGATCAGCGCGTCTGAGTCGCCCCAGCTCGGCTGGGCAGGCCGCTGCGTTCGCCTGCATGGGCCTGCATCCGTTCCGGCTGAGCACCGCTCGACTTGCTCCCTCTCCCTCTGGGAGAGGGTTTGGGTGAGGGACCACGAGCGAGCACCGCCGCGCGCAATCGAGTCCCGCCGAAGTGCTCCTGGCCCGTTTCCGACGGCATGATGGCGGCTGCGCAAACCCGGGCCCGCCCATGACCGCCGTCTTACTGTCTCTCGCCACGTTCGTCTCGACCCTGGGTGGCGGGTTGTTCGCGCTGCGCTTTCGCGACCGGTTGCATTACCTGCTCAGCTTCACGGCCGGTGTGCTGCTCGGCGTGGTTGCCTTCGAGGTGCTGCCCGAAGTCTTCGAACTCGCGCAGCAACACACGCTGGACGCCACCGGGGCGATGGTGGCGCTGGTGGTGGGCTTCCTGTTCTTCCACAGCCTCGAGAAGTTCGTGCTGATCCACCACGCCCACGAGGCCGACTACGCCGCGCACCACCACCCGCAGGTCGGCGTGATCTCGGCACTGGCGCTCGTCGGGCACAGCCTGCTCGACGGCGTGGGCATCGGGCTGGCGTTCCAGGTCTCGCCGGCGGTCGGCGTCACGGTGGCGATCGCGGTGATCGCCCACGACTTCAGCGACGGGCTGAACACGGTCGGCCTGATGCTGGTCCACCACAACACCACGCGGCGCTCGGTGGCGATGCTCGCGCTCGATGCGCTGGCCCCGGTGGCGGGCGCCGCGTCGACGCTGCTGTTCCGCGTCCCGCCCGACGTGCTGATGCTGTACCTGGGGTTCTTCGCCGGCTTTCTGCTCTACATCGGCGTGTCCGACATCCTGCCCGAGGCGCACTCCGGCGCGCGCCCGGCGCGCGCGCTGCGCCTGATCGCACTGACCGCGCTCGGCGCGGCCTTCATCTTCGCGGTGACGCGCTGGGCGCGGTAGGCGCCGGTGCCGCCGCGCAGCGCCGGCGCCCACGCCATTGGCGTTCGATTCGACGAGACCTGCGCTCGGTTCAGGGCCGTCGGCGTGAGGCTCGCTGCATGCCGCCCTGCATGCCCTGCATGCCCTGCGTGCGCCTGCATGCGCTGCGTGCCATGCACGCCCTGCACGCTCTGCGTGCGCCTGCGTGCAACGGCCGGCGCGGCAAGGGCGCGTGCGGGCAGGCTGGCGCGCTTCGCTGGAGCGGCCTTCGCTGCGCTGCGGCTGCCCTTCGCTTTGCAGGGCTCGTGGCCTGTCGCCGAACTCACTGCGCTCACTTGCGTTCGCTGCGTTCAAACAGGCGGCGACAAGTCGGATGTCGATGCGCGCTGCGCGCGCGGCCACGAGCCCTGCGCCGCTCGGCGCTCCAGAGGCGCGCTCCAGCCTGCCCGCACGCGCCCTTGCGGCAACGGTCTTGCCCTTCCGATGAAAAGCCATAACGCTGCGTGAGCGGCAGGCGCCACCCGGCGCGGGCGAATTCTGGGGCGGCGAGGAGCGCAGGGCCGAGGTCGGCGCGCGCAGCGCGCTTTGTCGTCTGACTCGCGGCGGTTGTTTGAACGCAGCGAACGCAAGTGAGCGCAGTGAGTTC
>JAGWTP010000095.1 GCA_028868895.1 Burkholderiales bacterium | reverse complement strand
GAACCCGCCCGCGCGATCCGGGTCGGAGGACTCATGTGGCTGCTGGTTGCTCGCGAACCTCGACCGGACGCGCCTGAGTGGCCCGGCCGGCGCGTGCTCGCGGCCATCGATGCAGTCGCGTGGCCGTTGATGTGGGCGCTTCTGATGCGGCATGCGCCGCAGCCGGTGGGCCTGATTGGCCCGTTCGTCACGGCGCTCGCCGTGCTCGTCTGCCTGGGGCGCTTGCATCGCGCCCTGTGGCTCAACCATCGCTACTGGTTCACGACCTGGCGCTGGGGCAAGGTGCTGGCGTCGATGCTGGTGATCGGCGCCGTGTTGAAGCTGTCGATGTCGGTGTAGGCCGGCTATTCGTCAGCGCGTTGCGCGCAGGGACGGCGTCAGTGCGGGACCGTCGGGCGCCCCGCGCTCCAATGTTCGAGGTCGATGCGGCGCCACGCGACGGCGCGCTTGGCCAGGCGCACGGGCGACGGGAACTTGTCCTCGGCCATGAGCCGGTAGATCGCCGACCGGCCGAGCCCGGTCATGCGCACGACGGCGGCCATGCGGACGAACACGGCGGGCTGCACGTCGCCGGCGGGCGGCTTCGGCTCGGTCTGCGTCTGGCTCATCAGGCGGCTCCTCGGGCTGCGTCTGGGAAGAACTCCAGGTGCTGCAGGTGTGCTTGGCAGCGATGACTTTGGACCGAAAAGTGTCGGGTGCATGAGGGACAGGTGCACTGACTACATCAGCCGTTGCTTGCTGGGTCTTGGTCGGCACCTCGCCGCAATTCGCCGCCCCCGGTCAACATTGGGCGATCAGCCGCCGAGGGTGCGGGTCGACAGGGGTTGTTCAAGCGAGAACCTTACTGCCCTCGGCGCCACCATGCCGGTCAGCCGACGCCGATCTGGCCTTCCCGCCACCTTCACGACGCCGCTCTCACCGACACCCACAACGGTTGATACCACCGCTCGGTGCAGTTCGTCGCCGCGTCGACATCGACCCCCATCGACTTGCAGGGCGTTGCCGGGTCGCAGTACATCGGTCTGGACAACGCGTCGGTCGACCTCGTCTCGGAGGCGTCGGTTCCGGAACCCGGCACGTAGGCACTGATGCTGGCCGGACTGGCCTCGCTCGGGCGCTGGTGCGTCGCCGCACGCTTCGGTAGCGCAGGCGCCCTCGGCCGAGGCGGGGCAGGGCCGCAGGCGTCGTGGCCCGCCACCGTTGCCCGCGCCCCGAACGATCAGGCGGCCCGGAACCAGGCGCCCGAAGCGACTGCGGTGGCCACCGTCACGCCGTAGACCACCAGCGCCAGGGCCAGCGCCGCGAAGGCCCAGGGCAACGAGCCGGTGAGCGTCAACACCAGCCAGGCGCCGCCGACCGCGATAATCATCCGGAACAGGCCGCCCAGCAGCGGCCAGGCCAGCCGCCCGGCACCCTGCGACGCAAAGTAGAGCGACAAGCCCAGGCCGAAGAAGCCGTAGGTCGGACCCACCACGCGCAGGTAGGCGGTGCCGGCTGCCAGCATGTGCGGGTCGTGGCCGAACAGGCCGAGCCAGGCCTGCGGCCAGATCGCCGCGGCCACGCCGACCGTCTCGGTGATCGCAAAGGCGAGTGCCCCGCCGATGAGCGCGATGCGCAGCGCGCGCTGCGGCTGGCCGGCGCCGATGTTCGTGCCCACCAGCGCCACCATCGGCGCGCCCAGGCCGAACACCAGCGGGATCAGCAGGTACTCGAGCCGGGCGCCGGTGCCGTAGCCGGCGACCGCGTCCGGCCCACCGTGGGCGCCGACGAGTGCGGTCGTCAGTGCCACCGTCAACGTGGTTTGCAACGTGCTCACGGCGCCGACGCCGCCCACGCGCAGGATGTCGGCGAACATCGGCCGGCTCAGGCGCGCGCGGCGCAGCCGCACCACGCAACGCCCCGACAGGATGTACCAGCCCAGCACCGCGATCATCAGCGCCGTCGTGCTCAGCACCGCCACGCCGCCGCCGGCGATGCCGAGCGCCGGAAACGGTCCCCAGCCGAAGATCAGCAGCGGCGACAGCGGCACCAGCAGCACCACGCCGAGGCAGATCGCCAGCGACGGCACGAGCATGTTGCCGGTGCCGCGGATCACGCTGGCCAGCGCGTTCATCAGCCACACGAGCACGTTGCCGGCAAAGACCACGTTGGAATACGCCAGCGCCGCCTCGAGCGAGGCGCCGCGCCCACCCATCGCGGCGTAGAGCGGCCGGCCGAAGACGAGGAAGAGCACCGAGGTCGCCAAGCCCAGGCCGACGTTGATGAGGATGGCGTGCAGCACCAGCGCGTCGGCATTGGCGCGGCGGCCGGCGCCAAGCGCACGCGCCACCGCCGAGGAGATGCCGCCGCCGATGGCGCCGCCCGCGAGCATCGTCATCATCATGAAGCCGGGGAAGACCAGCGCCATGCCGGTGAGCGCGTCGGTGCCCAGGTGCGAGACCCACCAGGTCTCGATCAGGCCGGTCGAGGCCTGGGCCGTCATCACCAGGATGTTCGGCCAGGCCAGCAGCAACAGCGTCGGCACGATCGCGCCGTGCAGCAGCCGCCGGGTGCGCGGGTTCATTGCCTCGGGCGCGGCCGCGGTGCGCGCAGCGACGCCTGGCCGCACGGGCAGGTCGATGGTCAGGGTGTTCATGGGCGTGAGGTCCTTGCACGACGTCGTGCGGGTGGGGCGGCGGCGAGCAGGCCGGGAATGTCTTGGGGTCGGGCCGTGTTGGCCATAACAGCGGCGCGGGTGCCCCGAGCGATCACGTAGTCGGGCTCGACCAGGGGCTTGCCCGAGCGCCGATCGACCAGCATCGGCTCGGCGGTGGCGCCGGTGCTGGCGTCGACGATCCGGGTGCCGGCCTCATCGACCGCGAAATGCCGATGGCCGAACGCGAGCAGCGCCAGCAGCACGGTGCGGAAATCGCGGCCGCGTTCGGTGAGCAGGTACTCGTCGCGTGGCGGCCGCTCGCTGTACGGGCGGCGCTCCAGCATGCCCGCCTCGACCAGCGAGGCCAGGCGCCGTGTGAGCATGTTCGGGGCGATCCCCAGGCTGTGCTGGAACTCGTCGAAGCGCGTCTTGCCGGCGAAGGCATCGCGCAGGATCAGGATGCTCCACCACTCGCCGACCTGCTCGAGGCTCCTCGCGATGGGGCACGCCATGTCGGCAAAGCTTTTGCGCTGCATGCAATCCATGGTACGCCAGTCAGTTGCATGATGCAAGTGACTTGTACATTGAGGTCGCCTTGATCGCCCGCGCGTCGATCCCCGGGCGTCCGAAGCTGTGCGCGCCAAGTCATCGGGTCTCGGGTGATGGGTGGCTCGGTCCGCCGTGGGTCCGCACAGTCGACCTGGCGGCACCGCGCTCAGCGGAACAAGGGGCCTGTCTGCGCGATCTTTGAGCGCAGCGTAGGTGGGGCCAGTGGAAATGAACTGACCGTCACCGCTGCGCGTCGATATGCTTCTTCGCCATGAGCATGCCATGCTGTCGCGCGCCACCGATGTCAAGGAACGCGGCGCCGCCGCCAACGTCGACGAAGTGCTGCTGAGACCTTTGCGGCGGGATGACCGCCACCGACGGCACGACGCGCTCCTGCGGCGGCTCGCCGAGTGGCCATACCGCGGTCGTGACGACGATCGACCAGCCTTTGTAGGCCTCTTGGTAGCCAACGCAGTTCATCGAACGCGTACTTGTCGGGAGGATCTGGATATCGAGCGACTAAAGCAACTCGTGCTTCAAGCGCTGCGACGCGACCTGACGCAGGGTCGTCAACTCGTTCAGTGCCTCGGGCGGGAAACCACGCCGGGTACCGCGTTTGTCCGCAAGAAAGTCGTCCAGCAGTCGCACGGTGAGCGCGGGGTCCGGCCAGCACAAGGCCAGCCGATTGGCGATTCGGGGGAAGCGTGCGCACAGGGTGTGCGCCTGGGCTTCGGCGGGCAAGGATTCCATCCAGCGCGGCACCAGCGAGGACGGTGTCATGTCAGCGGGGCTGGGTGGCGAGCGCCTGGCTTGCGGCGCGATCGGGTCGAGTTTTCCTCGCGATGCATCCGCCGGTGCGATGGCATCGAACGCGCCAAGGCTCGAGAACTCCGACAACGTGGATGGCATGAATTCCGACGGACGCTCGTCGACCGGTTCCTGTTCCCATCCAAAGATTTGCGTGCGCTTGATCATGACCAGATTCTGAGCGCATGTTGCAGCTCGTTACAACCCGATTCGGGGCGAGGTTTCCCGCTCACGCCGCGAACGTGGAGAAATCCCGAAGTCCCGTCAGTCGCTGGCGGCAAATTGCCGCTGACGACGAGGTCGTCGCGAATTGCGCAGGCCCGGCGGCAACCGTCCCAATTTGCCGAACCCGTCGTACGATGGGTTCGTCGAAAGCACCGCCAACGTATTGGAGACGGCGCCGACACGCATCACTGTCGGGCTGTTGGGGAGGGTGGGGTATCGCCTCGCCGCCGTCTGAGAAGGACTCTACGGCGCCAGTCAGCGAGCGTGAGCCCCCCGAACAGGTGGCGGGAGAAATACGGACGCCTCGTTCCGTTGAACGACCGTGGCCGGTTCCGGGCAAAGAAGCACCCCAAAGTGTCGTTGGCATCATCACCCGTGGCGGCGGTGGAAATGTCGTGGATGCGAGCAGCGGGAACGCGGGTGCCTATCCGACGGTGTCCGTGAACTGCCAGCAGCGCAAAGCGGCGGTGGACTGAGAAGAGCGGCGGTGTCATCAACGGTCGAGGTGATGCGCTTGTTGTCGGAGCCATCACTGACGAGCGATCGTCCGCAGTGCCGCTGACCGCTTGACGACACTTGTCAGGAGCGATCGACTGAACTGGCCCCCGAAAAATGGACGCCACGAGGTCTGTTATTTTTGACCTTGAGGAGGATCTATGAAGTCAGGACCAGATCGGCGGTACACGCGGGAGTTTCGGGATGCGGCCGAAGAATCAACGGCCTGCATGATCTTCGGATCGTGCAGGCCGTTGGTCCGTCTGGGGTCGTGACGGATTCGTGCCGCGAGTTGCAAGTCGATCAGCCCGCGGTGCGGGGAGATCGACGCCGAAATGCGACGCGGCGGTTCCGCGCGCGCGGCGTGACTCACGCGGCATGCACTCCAGCCTGCGAGGTCGGAAGGCTCTGCACTCCTTGCAGCACGTCGCCGACGATCACGATCGCGGGGCTGCCGATGTGCCCGTCGCGCACCGACGCGGCGAGCGTGCCGAGCGTGCACAGGTGCTGGCGCTGCTGCGGCAGGCTCGCATGCTGGACCAGGGCGGCGGGCGTGGATGCGGGCAGGGCGTGCAGCAGGCCGCGCTGCACCGTGTCGATTGCGGTCACGCCCATGTAGATCACGAGCGTGAGGCCTTGCGCCGCAGCCGCCGCGAGCGTGGGCCAGTGCGGTGCGTCGCCATCGGCGCGGGCGTGGCCGGTAACGAAGATCACGCCGTGGGCGTGCTCGCGGTGCGTAAGCGGCACGCCGAGCGAGGTGACCGCAGCCAGGCCGGCGGTGATGCCGTTGATCACCTCGACTTCGATGCCCTGCGCACGCAGCCGCTCGGCCTCTTCGCCGCCGCGCCCGAACACGAAAGGGTCACCGCCCTTGAGGCGCACCACCCGTTCACCGTTGCGCGCTTGCGCGCTCATCAGCTTGTCGATGAAGTCCTGGGGCGTGCTCTTGCAGCCGCCGCGCTTGCCGACGTGGACGATGCGCGCCTTCGGGTCGGCATGGGCGAGCACCCCGTCGCTGACCAGGTCGTCGACCAGCAGCACGGTGGCGCGCCCGATCGCGCGCACCGCCTTCAGCGTGAGCAGCTCCGGGTCGCCCGGCCCGGCGCCGACCAGCGCCACACGGCCGACCCGCGCCACGCCGGCCGTCAAGCCCGAAGCGGTGTGGTCCCTCATGCGCTTTGCTCCTGCGGTGCGCTGCGGCCGATCGCGCCGAGCGCACGCATCAGGCACGCGACCTGCTGCGTCAAAGGCGCCGGGGCCGGCTTCTCGCCGCTGACCACGGACTGGATGTAGACGGCCGTCGTCGCCGCATCGAAGCCGCGCGGCAGCACCGGCAGTTCGGTGAGCACGCCTTCGTGCGCGGCGCACGACAGCTCGGGGCGTGGCTGGCCGTCGATGAACACCTCGAGCCTCGGGGCGCGGCGCGGGTCGGCGACCGGTTCGCCCTCGGTGCCGCGCAGCAGCACCGCGTCGCCCCGCGTGTGGGCGAGGAACGCGCGCAGCAGCACCGCGTATTCGGGATGGGTGTGGTTGACGACGCGCAGCGACGCGCCGGTGCTGCACGGCGCCAGCAGCTTGGCCACCGTGTGGCCCGAGTTGCGCAGGCCGACCACGCGGCGTACTTCGAGCAGCCGCGCCAGCGGCGGGCACAGGTGCTCGATCGCGATGAACACCGGCTCGCGTCGTGCCCAGGCGTTGTCGATCTCGGCGGCGTCGCGCGCGAACGGCAGGCCCAGGTCGTGGAAGATCTCGGCGGTGGTCACGCGCCCGGCGTCGTGCATCGGCCCGTGCACCAGCACCTGCGCGCCTTCCTGCGCGAGCAGCAGCGCCAGCAGCGGCGTCAGGTTGGGCAGCTTGCGCGCGCCGTTGTACGAGGGCAGCACGACGGTCGGGCGGCTCGGCGTGATCGTGATGCAGCGCGCGTGGGCCGCGGCCGTGAAGCCGGCGAGTTCGGCCACCGATTCGCCCTTGATGCGCATCGCCAGCGCGAACGCGCCGATCTCGAGGTCGGTGACGCGGCCGTCGAGCACCTGGCTCATCAGGTCGTGCGCCTGCGCCTCGCTCAACGAACGGGCCCCGTCCTTGCCGCGGCCGATCTCGCGGATGTAGCTTGCAATCGCCATTCATGTCTCCCCAGTTGGCGAACCGCAATTTTCAGGCCCGGCGGTGAACGCTCGCAACATTCGATGACACATCGCCAGGCCCGCGGCCCGCCTGCGCCCGCAGCGTTCAGGCGACCTTCTGGCGCTGCTGGATCATGCGCTTGAGTTCGGGCAGGCACGAGCCGCAGTTGGTGCCGCACTTCAGCCGTTCCTGCAGTTGCTGCAGCTGGGCTTCGGCCGCGCCGGCCATGGTTTGCAGGGCGCTGTCGATCTGGCGCTCGCTGACATCGAAGCAGCTGCAGACCTGCTTGCCGCGCGAGGCCACGGCCACCGGCGCCTTCGCGCCGGGGATCAGCAGCAGGCGGCCGTAGGCCTGCGCCGGCAGCTCGTCCTGCAGCAGCGGCTTGACCCAGGCCTCGGCGCTGATGTCGCCGGCAAGCATGAAGCCGTCGAGGCGCAGGTCGCTTCCGGTGGGCACCAGGCGCATGCTGCGGCGCTGGCCGCGGCGCTTGTCGGCGTAGTGGAGCACGCCGCGGGCGGTCAGCCCGAGCACGCCTTCGATGCGCTGCAGCAGCGCTTCATCGGGCGCCTCGTGCGCCGCGGCGCGAAACAGCACGCCGGCGCGTTCGCGCCCGAACGGCACGCACGCCGCGAACACGAACGCCTGCATCAGCGGCTTCAACTGCTCGCGCGCGCGCAGCGCGTCGTCGGCGTCGAGCCAGGCCAGTCCGAGCAGCTTCCAGGGCAGCTCGGCCTTGAGGATCTTGACGGCGGCGTGCTTGAGTTCGGGTTGCTTGGAGCTCGGGCAGAAGGCCGGTGAGGTGAGGGCATTGACGCCTGCCGCGCGCTGGCCCGTGCCGGTGCTGCCCGACAGGAACTCGTCGCCCCAGTGCATCGCGATGAAGGTCTGCGCCAGGCCCTGGCGCTCGCTCGCGCGCGCCGGCAGCACGATCGAGCCGCGCCGGGACGTGACCTGCACCAGGTCGCCGTCAGTGAGCGCCAGGCGCTGCATGTCCTGCCCGTGCATCTCGATCGACGGCTCGCTCACATGGCCGAACAGGCGGCCGATGGTGCCGGTGCGGCTCATGCCGTGCCACTGGTCGCGCAGCCGCCCGGTGTTCAGCGAAAACGGGTAGCGCACGTCGCGCGGTTCGGCCAGCGGCGTGTACGGCGTGTCGGCGAAGCGCGCCTTGCCGTCGGCGGTCGGGAACACGCCGTCTTCGTACAGCCGCGCGCGGCCCTGGCTCTGGCCCGGCAGAAACGGCCACTGCTGCGCTCCCGCTTCGAGCGTGGCGTAGCTCAGGCCGGTGATGTCGAGATCGCGTCCGCGCGTGGACTCGCGGTGCTCGTTCCAGACCGCCTCGGGTGTGGTGTACGCATAGCCGCGGGTCGGCCCGGCGCGCAATCGCGGCCCGAGCCGGCGTGCGAAATCGGCGGCGATCTGCCAGTCGTCGCGCGCGCCGCCCGCGGCCGGCACGGCGCTGCGCACGCGGCTGATGCGGCGCTCGCTGTTGGTGACGGTGCCGTCCTTCTCGCCCCAGGTCGACGCCGGCAGCAGCAGGTCGGCATAGCCGCAGGTGGCGGTGGTCGCGAACGCCTCCTGCACGACAACGAACTCGGCGCGCTCGAGCGCGCGGCGCACCGCCGAGGCGTTGGGCATCGACTGCGCCGGGTTGGTGCAGGCGATCCACAGCGCCTTGATCTCGCCGTCGGCGGCGGCCTCGAACATCTCGACCGCGGTCTTGCCCGGCTTCGAGGGCACCTCGGCCACGCCCCACAGCCGGGCCACCTCGGCGCGGTGCGCGGGATTGGCCAGATCGCGGTGCGCGCCGAGCAGGTTGGCCAGGCCGCCGACCTCGCGGCCGCCCATCGCGTTGGGCTGGCCGGTGAGCGAAAACGGCCCGGCGCCGCGCTTGCCGATCTGGCCGGTGGCCAGATGCAGGTTGATCAGCGCCGCGTTCTTCGCGGTGCCGCTGCGGCTCTGGTTCAGGCCCTGGCAGTACAGCGACAGCACCGGCTTGCGCGGCGCGCCGGCGTCGTCCAGGCCGGCGAACCAGCGCGCCGCCTGCACCAGATCGGCCTCGCGGATGCCGCACAGCGCCGCCACGTCTTTCGGCGTGAAGTCGCGCACCCGCGCCTTCAACGTCTCGAAGCCGGTGGTGTGCGCGGCGATGAAGGCGCTGTCGAGCCAGCCCTCCCACAGCATCAGGTGCAGCATGCCGTTGAACAGGGCCACGTCGGTGCCGGGCAGGATCTGCAGGAACAGGTCGGCGGCGTCGGCGGTCTCGGTGCGGCGCGGGTCGACGACGACGGTGCGCAGCGCCGGGTTGGCGCGCTTCGCGTCTTCGATGCGGCGGTACAGGATCGGGTGCGCGAACGCGGTGTTCGAGCCGGCGATGAACAGCGTGGCGGCGAAGTTCAGGTCGTCGTAGCAGGCCGGCGGTGCGTCGGCGCCGAGCGTGAGCTTGTAGCCGGCCACCGCGCTGCTCATGCACAGGCGCGAGTTGGTGTCGACGTTGTTGGTGCCGATCAGGCCCTTGGCGAGCTTGTTGAAGACGTAGTAGTCCTCGGTCAGCAACTGGCCCGAGAGGTAGAACCCCACCGCGTCGGGGCCGTGCGTGCGCACGATGTCGGCGAAGCGCTCGGCCGCGGTGTCGAGCGCGGTATTCCAGTCGACGATCGCGCGCGGTGCATCGCGTTGCGGGCGCAACTGCGGCTGCAGCAGGCGCGTGTGCATCGCGATGGTGCGGGTCGCGGTGAGATGCAGCGTGCTGCCCTTGGTGCAAAGGCGCCCGAAGTTCGCCGGGTGGTCCGGATCGCCGCGCACGCCGGTGATCTGCCCCGCCTGAGATTCGATGATCACGCCGCAACCCACGCCGCAATAGGGGCAGGTCGAACGGGTTTCGCTCGGGCTCGTGCTTGCGGTGCTCATGGCGAGGCGGTCATGGCGACGGCCCCTGCCGGCGTCGGGGCCGGCGAGGCGGGGGGCGGCTGGGCGCAGCGGCGGTTCCGGCTGACGCCGACACCGCTGCCGGCAGGGTTGCGGGGGGTTGACGGGCGGCGCGCCTCTGATCCCCCAGCGAAGTGCCGACGCTCGCCCAACCGCGAACCGGCGCGCTCCAACGGATGCATGCGGCCCGATCGAAACCGTCCCATCCTAGGCGGCCGACGGCACCTCGCGCAGGGCGATGCTGTTCAGCTCCTCCATGTCGAGGTGCACGGTGCCGCCGTCGACCTTGACGCTGAACCGCGGCGTGCAGCCTTCGTCGGGCGACTGGGCGCAGCCGTCGGCCAGGCCGATGGTCCAGTTGTGCAGCGGGCAGGCCACGCTCTGGCCGAAGACGATGCCCTGGCTCAGCGGGCCGCCCTTGTGGGGGCAGCGATCGAGCAGCGCGAACACCTGGTCTTCGCCATTGCGGAAGATGGCCACGTCGCCGCCGAGCTTGCGCGTGAGGCGGCGTGCGCCGAGCACGGGGATGTCGTCGACCTTGCAGATGGCTTTCCAGTCGCTCATCAGACCGCCCCCACCGGCTCGAACTGGCGCGCATCGACGCCGGCCTTCTCGAACTCGAACCACGGGTCGGGCTCGCCGTCGAGCGAGAACATCAGCTTGTCGAAGAGCGCGCGCCGGCCCGGCGCGTCGTTCAGGATCTGTGCCTTCACGTGATCCAGGCCGACGCGGCTGATGTAGTGCACGGTGCGCTCCAGGTACCAGCCTTCTTCGCGGTACAGCTGCAGGAACGCGCCGGCGTACTCGATCACCTCGGCGGCGGTCTTGAGCTTGACGAGGAACTGCGCCACGTCGGTCTTGATGCCGCCGTTGCCGCCGACGTAGATCTCCCAGCCCGAATCGACGCCGATCACGCCGACGTCCTTGATGCCCGACTCGGCGCAGTTGCGCGGGCAGCCACTCACGGCGAGCTTGACCTTGTGCGGCGCGTACATGCGCCACAGCACGCGCTCGAGCTCGATGCCCAGGGCCGTGCTGTCCTGCGTGCCGAAGCGGCACCATTCGCTGCCCACGCAGGTCTTCACGGTGCGCAGTGTCTTGCCGTAGGCGTGGCCGCTGGGCATGCCCAGATCCTTCCAGACCGCGGGCAGGTCTTCTTTCTTGACGCCGAGCAGGTCGATGCGCTGGCCGCCGGTGACCTTGACGGTGGGGATCGCGTACTTGTCGACCACATCGGCAATGCGGCGCAGCTCGCTCGAATTGGTGGTGCCGCCCCACATGCGCGGGATCACGCTGTAGCTGCCGTCCTTCTGGATGTTGGCGTGGCTGCGCTCGTTGATGAAGTGGCTCTGCGGGTCGTCTTTGGCCTCTTTGGGCCAGCTGCTGATCAGGTAGTAGTTGACCGCCGGGCGGCAGCTCGCGCAGCCGTTGGGGGTGCGCCAGGCCATGGTCTGGTAGACGTCGGCGATCGTCAGCAGGTGCTCCTTGCGGATCGCCTCGCGCACGTCCTGGTGGCTGGCGTCGGTGCACGCGCACATCGCCTTCTTGGTCGGCGCCTTGGAGTAGTCGCCGCCGGCCGTGAACATCAGCAATTGCTCGACCAGGCCGGTGCACGAGCCGCACGACGCGCTGGCCTTGGTGTGCTTCTTCACCTCCTCGATCGTGAACAGGCCCTTCTCCTTGATGGCCTTGCAGATCGTGCCCTTGGTGACGCCATTGCAGCCGCAGACTTCGTCGCTGTCGAGCAGGGTCGCGGCCCTGCTGTGGCCTTCGTGGCCGACGTCGCCGATGTTCGATTCACCGAACATCAGCTTGTCGCGGATGTCGTGGACCTTGCGGCCTTCGCGCAGGAGTTTGAAGTACCACGAGCCATCGACCGTGTCGCCGTACATGCAGGCGCCCACGAGCTTGTCGTCCTTGATGATCAGCTTCTTGTAGACGCCGCCGTAGGGGTCGCTCATCACGATCTCCTCGCAAGCAGCGTCTTCCGGGCGGCCCGAGGCCTTGCCCATGAAGTTGCCGGCCGAGAACAGGTCGATGCCGGTGACCTTGAGCTTGGTGGACGTGAGCGAGCCCTGGTAGCGGCCGATGCCGAACTGCGCCAGGTGCGTGGCGCAGACCTTGCCTTGCTCGAACAGCGGCGCCACCAGCCCGTAGACGGTGCCGCGGTGCGCGGCGCATTCGCCGACCGAGTAGATGCGTGGGTCGGTCGCGGTCTGCATCGTGTCGTCGACGACGATGCCGCCGCGGTTGTCCTTGCCGCAGTTCAGGCCGATCCTGATCGCCAGCGCGGTGTTCGGGCGGATGCCGGCCGCCATCACGACCAGGTCGGCGGGGAGTTCGGTGCCGTCCTTGAACTGGATCGCCATCACCCGTCCATGCTTGTCGCCGATCAGCGCCTGCGTCTGCGCCCCCATCAGGAACTTCAGGCCGCGCGATTCGAGCGAGGCCTGCAGCAACCCGGCCGCCACGTCGTCGAGTTGGCGCTCCATCAGCCACGGCATGACATGCACGACGCTGGTCTGCATGCCGCGCAGCATCAGCCCGTTGGCGGCTTCCAGCCCGAGCAGGCCGCCGCCGATCACGACCGCATGGCGGTAGCGCGCTGCGGCCTCGATCATCGTGTTGGTGTCGTGGATGTCGCGGTACGCGATCACCCCGTCGAGGTCCTTGCCCGGGATCGGCAGGATGAACGGGTTCGAGCCGGTGCAGATCAGCAGCCGGTCGTACTCGGCCTGCGTGCCGTCTTCGGCCGTGACCACGCGCTTGCGGCGGTCGACGTCGGTCACCTTCTTGCCCAGGTGGAGCGTGATGCCATGCTCGGCGTACCAGCTCAGCGGGTTGAGCACGATCTCGTCGAGGGTCTGCTCGCCGGCAAGCACCGGGCTGAGCAGGATGCGGTTGTAGTTCGGGTGCGGCTCGGCGCCGAACACGGTGATCTCGTACAGGTCGGGGGCGATCTTCAGCAGTTCTTCGAGGGTGCGCACACCGGCCATGCCGTTGCCGACCATCACGAGCTTCATCTTTTTCATCGAACGTTCTCCCGCCAGCGGGCACGTGGCGACGCACTTGTTCAGCAAGGGCGGTGCCAGCCGCATGGCGGCCAGCCGCTGTCCGCACGGGCCTTGCGCACCAGCAGTGCGCAGGAATCTTGCTTGTGCGACGACACTCTGCGATCGTCGCGCACCGAAACGGGCGGCGGTGCACCAACAACAACCCACGATCGCAAAGGTTGCCGGATGAGTTTCGACGTCGACATCGGCCAGGCCACCGAGTGCGGTCCGCGCGCGCTGAACGAGGACTACGCGGCGGCGCGGCGCGACGCCGACGCCGACGGCGCGCGCGGCATCATCGCGGCGATCGCCGACGGCGTCTCGGCCGGCGGCCAGGGGCGCATGGCGGCGCAGACCAGCGTGCTCAGCCTGGTGGAAGACTACTTCGCGGCTCCGCAAACCTGGGACACCACCGTCGTGCTCGACCGCGTGATCGGCGCGCACAACAGCTGGCTCGTCGGCCACAACCGCCGCACCGACGCGGCCGCGATGAGCACGCTGACCGCCCTCGCGCTGCGCGGCCAGACCTGGACCGTGGCGCACGTCGGCGACACGCGCGCCTACCTGCTGCGCGCCGGACCCGCTGGCGCATCGCCCGCGGTCGCGATCGAATGCCGCCGCCTGACCCAGGACCATGCCTTCGACCACCCCGACCTGCGCAGCCGGCTGACCCGCGCGATCGGCCTGGACGACGCGGTGCACGCCGACTACCTGCAGGGCGATCTGCAGCTCGGCGACGTGTTCGTGCTCGCGTCCGACGGTGTCCATGGCGCGCTGCCGCAGGCGCGCATCGCCGCGCTGGCCGTGCAGGGCAGCGCGCAGCAGGCGAGCCAGGCGCTGGTGCAGGCGGCGCTCGCCGCCGGCACCCAGGACAACGCCAGCGCGCTGGTGATCCGCGTGCTTGGCCTGGCGCGCACCCGGCTTGCCGACGCGGCGCTGCGCGCTCGCCAGCTGCCGGTGCCGCGCCGCCTCAGGGTCGGCGACGCGATCGACGGCCTGGTGGTCACGGCGCTGGTGGCCGACACCGGCGTGCACCTGCTGTACCAGGTGCGCGATGCGAACAGCGGTGCGCTCAAGGCCCTGAAGACGCTGCACCCGTCTCGCGCCAGCGATCCGCAGGAGCGCGCGATGCTCGCCCACGAAGCGTGGCTCGCCGAGCGCGTTGGCGAACCTGCCGATGCCGGATTCGTGCACCTCGACCGGCGCCCCGGCGCGACCGAGTTCTATCTGCTCTACGACTGGCACGCCGGGCACACGCTCGAGCGCCTGTTCGAGCGGCGCGGGCCCGGCGGCCTGGCGGTGGCCGACGTGGTCGGCTGGGGCCTGGCCGCAGCGCGCGCGCTCGGCCGGCTGCATCGCGCCGGGGTGGTCCACCGCGACGTCAAGCCCGCCAACCTGCACCTCGGCGACGACGGCCAGCTGCGCCTGCTCGACCTGGGCGTGGCGCTGTCGGGCAGCGAGCCGGCCGAGCAGCGCGACCTGCACGCCGGCACGCCCAGCTACATGAGCCCCGAACTCTGGGACGACGCACCGGCCGACCCGCAGACCGACCTGTTCGCGCTCGGCGTCACGCTGTACCAGCTGCTGACCGGGCACCTGCCGTACGGCGAGATCGAGCCGTACCAGAAGCTGCGCTATCGGCGCGACCCGAAACCACCTTCGCGGCTGCGCCCCGACGTGCCGATCTGGCTCGATCACGTGGTGCTGAAGGCGGTCGCGCGCGAGCCCAGGCAGCGCTTCGAGACCGCCGAAGAACTGGTGCTCGCACTCGAGCGCGGCGCCTCGCGGCCGCTGGCCGCACCGCCGGCCACGCCGATGCTGGTGCG
>JAGWTP010000094.1 GCA_028868895.1 Burkholderiales bacterium | reverse complement strand
ATTGCGGTCGCCCTTCCAGCCGAGCAGCTCGCGCATCGCGTAGCCGCCCGGCACATGCCACAGCGCGCCGTGCTCGAGCTCGCCGGCCGCGCCGACGATCGCGCCCTTGCCGTAGCTCTCGATGCGCGAGGCCGGCACGTCCATCGCGGCGCGCAGCCGCTGCGCCATGTCGATGCCGAGCGGCTGCAGCGCGTCCATCAGCGGCAGGATCTGCTCGACGTAGCGCCCCGCGTACGGGTTGGTCAGCACCGCGCAGACTGCACCGCGGCGCAGCGGCACCGATGCCACCGGACCGAACTCGTGGTGGATGTCTTCGACCTGGGTGAAGACGCGGCGGATCTCGATCACGGGCACTCCTTGCGAGGCTGGAACGGGTTGCGGCGGCCGTTCATGCCGGTGTTTCCCCCTCACCCCAACCCTCTGCCCCGAGTACAGGGGCGAGGGAGCTGGCTTGTCTCCCTCTCCCGCTCCCCCGAGTACGCGGGAGGGAGCCGGCTTGTCTCCCTCTCCCGCTTGCGGGAGAGGGTCGGGGTGAGGGCGGCGCCACCGCTTCGACCGCAACGCCGACGCAGCGATCTTGGCACACCAGCAGCGCTGCGTGGATCAGCCCCGAGCGCTGCAACTCACGGGCCCGGCGCCGCCCGGCTTGCAGTGCGCGCTGCACCTGTTCGGCAGCCAGCGGCGGCACGTGCACGGTGACCTCGATGGTGCCGAGGTCGGTGTCGTCCCGGATCTGGTTCGCGGGCCGGCGCTCGATGCGCGCGTCGGTCACATCGACCGCGTTGGCGATCACGGTGGCCGCCGCGTCGGCCTGCGCCGCGCTGCGCGCGAGCACCGTGACGCTGTCGGCGATGCCGAGCGAGAAGCTGCGCCCGCGCCAGCCGCTGGTGGCGATGCCGCGCACCGGCGTCGAAGCGTGGACCTCGAAGTCGGCATCGAGCGGCGGCGCGCCGGCGGCGAAATCGATGCGCGCGAGGTCGGCGCACAGCCCGACCTTGACCGACGCGCCCGGCGCCAGGTGCAGCGCGATGTCGCCGCCGTTGTTGACCCAGGCGCGCCGAATGCCTTCGCGTTCATACGCGCCGATCAGCTCCTGCGCGACCGCGCCCGCCACCGCCGCCATCGGCGTGATGAACTGCGAGCGGTACGGCCGGCACGCGCGCCACATGCGGCGCGCAATCACGCCTTGCAGCGGGCACCGGTGGGCATCGCGGTCCAGCGGCAGGCGCAGCGTTCGCAGTTCAGCGACCAGCTCGTCCAGCACGGTCTCGAAGCGCGCCCAGGCGGCGGCGTGCCCGGCCGCCAGCGCCGCGGCGTCGCCCTCGGCGCCGATCACGAGGTCGATCGGGCCGTGCTGGAAGTGCCAGCGGCCGTTCGGCAGGGGCGCGCGCTGGGCCGACATGGGCAGCGTGGGTCAGTCCCGCGCCGGCGACGGCCGCAGCGGCCACGGGTTGGCGGCAGGCAGTGCTTCGAAGCGGCGTGCGGTCGGCGCACCGTCGTTGTGCCAGGCGCCGTGCGCGAGGGCATCGGCCAGGCTGCGCACGTGTTCCATATGACCGCCGAGCGCGCGGTAGTCGGCCAGACGCAGGCTGAACTCGAGCGGCGCGACGATGGCCGGCGTCGGCACGCTGCCGAAGCTGTGGTCGGGCATGCGCGCCACGTCGACCATCACGGTGATGCCGCCGCCCGGCCACACGTAGGCCGGCGCGCCGCCGCAACTCACGTTGACCAGCGCGTGCTGGACCGCGCGCGTGAGCCGCACCGGGTTGTCGGTGACGCCGGCTCGCAGGCTGCCGCCGGCGCCGGCGAGGAACAGCACCGAGGTCAGAGACGGCTCGCAGTTCTCGCCGATGCGCTCGACCACCGCGCGCGCCGCGGCCGGCAGCTCGGCCGGCTGCGGTGTGAGGGCTTCGTCGAGCACGTACCAGGCGGCGTGCTCGCCGGTGGTCGAGACCATCAGCAGGCGCTGGCCCGGCCACGCGACGCCGGCGTCCCAGCCTTCGACGATCGTGAGTGGATCCACCAGGTCGGTGCCGCCCCAGCCGGTGCCCGGGTTCGCGACCTGAAAAAAGCGCCCCGGCGTCGACTTGCGGCCGCGGATGCGGATGCCCGAGGGCCGCATGTCGAGGCAGCGGCCGGCCTGGTGCTGGGTCAGCACGCCGGTGATGTGGTCGTCGACCACCACCACCTCGTCGGCGGCACCGAAGAACTGCCGGGCGAAGATGCCCACCGTGGCCGAGCCGCAGCCCACGCGCATGCGCTGCTCCCGCACCCCGTCGACGATCGGCGCGTGGCCGGCCTGGACCACGAGCTGCGCGCCGCCGTCGATGGCGAGCGTGACCGGCTGCTTGTTGCCCAGCGCCAGCATCGTCTCGCAGGTGATGCGGCCCTCTTTCTTGCTGCCGCCGGTGAGGTGGTGCACGCCGCCGAGCGAGAGCATCTGCGAGCCGTATTCGGCCGTCGTGACGTGGCCGACGACCTCGCCCCGGCAGCGCACGTCGGCCTGCTCGGGGCCGAGCCAGCGGTCGGTGTCGATCTTCACCTTGAAGCTGCAGTAGCTGAAGATGCCTTCGGTGACGACGGTGACCATGTCGACGCCGTCGACCTGCGACGCGACGATGAACGGCGCGGGCTTGTAGTCGGGGTAGGTGGTGCCGGCGCCAACGCCGGTGACGAAGATGTCGTCGTGCGCGACGAGCGGGTTCGTTGCCGCGTCGGTGTCGGCGGCATCCGGAGCGGCGCTGCGCACCGTGGATTCGGAAGCGGCGCCGCGCACCGTGGATTCGGAAGCGGCGCCGCGCACCGCGGATTCGGAAGCGGCGCCGCGCACCGCGGATTCGGAAGCGGCGCTGCGCACCGCGAAGGGCACCAGCGCCGCGTCGCCTCGCGCGAGCGCGCGCCGCAGCAGCACGACCGGGTCGACGCGCACGAGCACGCCGTCGGCGTTGGCGTAGCGGTCGCAGGCGCCGGCGCGGCCGGGCGAGATCTGGCACAGCACCGGGCAGGCGTTGCACTCGATCTTGTCGCTGGCCATGCGCTCACTGCGCGGGCGCGACCGCTCGAGCGGCGCAGCGGGGGTATCCGGTGCAGCGGGTGCGGCGCTCGGCAGCGTGTGCGGCAGGCCGTCGGTCTTGGTGTGTTCGGTCATCGCTGGGGTGCGCGGCGCCTGCAAGAGATGGGCGCGTTACGATCGCGGGCTTGATCCCGATCAGTCGCCGGGCCGGTGTTTCATGTAGCATTTACTGAACGACGGTGTTGCGCATGCTACAGGGCCGAAACCGGCCGCGCAAGACTGCGTCCCACCACCGCCCGACACTGCCGAACCCGACCTTCATTGCCTTGAAACCACCATGAGCGCATTCAACGAGGAGCGCGTGCTGAGCGTGCACCACTGGACCGACAAGCTGTTCACCTTCACGACCACGCGCGACCCGGCGTTGCGGTTCTCGAACGGCCACTTCACGATGATCGGCCTGCGCGTCAACAACAAGCCGTTGCTGCGCGCTTACAGCATCGTCAGCGCCAACTACGAAGAGCACCTCGAGTTCCTCAGCATCAAGGTGCCCAACGGCCCGCTGACCTCCAAGCTGCAGCACATCCAGGTGGGGGACACGGTGATCGTCGGCAAGAAGCCCACCGGCACGCTGGTGATCGACTACCTGACGCCGGGCAAGCGGCTGTACCTGCTGTCCACCGGCACGGGACTGGCGCCGTTCATGAGCATCATCCGCGACCCCGATACCTACGAGCGCTTCGAGCAGGTGATCCTGGTGCACGGTGTGCGCACCAAGGACGAGCTCGCGTACCACGACCTCGTCACCGAACACCTGCCCGCGCACGAGTTCCTCGGCGACATGATCAAGAGCAAGCTGCGCTACTACCCGACCGTGACGCGCGAGGCCTACCGCAACATGGGCCGCGTGACGCACCTGATGGAGAACGGCAAGCTGTTCGCCGACCTCGGCGTGCCCGCGCTCGACCCCGAGCACGACCGCGTGATGATCTGCGGCAGCCCGGGCATGCTGCGCGACCTCAAACACATGCTGGAGGCCCGCGGCTTCAAGGAAGGCAACACCTCGACGCCGGGCGCGTTCGTGATCGAGCGCGCCTTCGCCGAGCAGTGACGCGCGTTGTTCCGGGGTAGGGTTCGGTGGAGGAAGATTTGCCACAAAGGCGCGAAGACACCAAGAAGAACGAAGGCATGACATTGCATTCTGCTTCGTTGCTCTTCTTGGCGTCTTTGCGCCTTTGTGGCGAAGTTCCATACGCGACGCCCATCCTTTCGCGATGAGCTCGGCGCCCCCCACCCGGCGCCCCGGCGCACGCGCGCTGGCGGCGCAGGCCACGCGCGACGCCATCCTGCGGGCGGCGACGAAGGTGTTCGCGCGGCACGGTTTCGCGGGTGGGCGCGTCGAGCAGATCTCGAAGGCGGCCCGCTCGTACGACCGGATGATCTACTACTACTTCGGCAGCAAGGAGGGCCTGTTCATCGCGGTGCTCGAAGAGATGTACCGCCGTTTTGACGAGGCCGAATCGAAGCTCGCGCTCGATGCCGGGCCACCCGTCGAAGCGCTGCGCGCGGTGGTGCGGTTCATGTGGGGCTACTACCAAAAGAACCCCGAGTTCATCACGCTGCTCAACACCGAGAACCTGCACCGCGGCAAGCACATCGCCAAGTCGCCGCGGGCGCGCGAGTACTCGTCGCAGGCGGTCGCGGTGCTGGCCAACGTGCTCGGCCGCGGCGCCCGCGAAGGCCTGTTCCGCCGCGACGTGAGCGCGCGCGACCTGTACCTGATGATCGCCGCGATGGGCTACTTCTACCTCTCGAACCGCTACACGCTGTCGGCCTTTCTCGGCGAGGCTCTCGAAGCGCCCGCGGCGCTCGCTCACTGGGAGAACTTTGTGATCGACGCGGTGCTGCGCACGGTGGCGCCTGCCGCCGGCACGCCGGCGGGTTGATCCAGCGCAAGCGGCGCGTGCCCGCAGTGCGGCATCGTGCAGGCTGGTTGCAATGGGAGTGAGCCATGATTGCCAATGTCGGAACCGTGGATCGGGTGATCCGCATCGTCGTGGGGCTGGCGCTGATCGCGGCCACGCTGATGGGCTGGATCGGCGTGTGGGGCTGGATCGGACTGGTCGCCATCGCCACCGGCGTGTTCAGCTTCTGCCCGGCGTATTGGCCGTTCAAGCTGAGCACGCGCAAGCCCTGACTGCGCCGCGACGCGCCACGCGCCGGCCATTGCCGCGCGGCCTACGACGCGAAGTCGTATTCGATCCGGCTCAGCGTGCCGCGCCAGTACGGCAGCGGGCCCGCAGCGAGTTGCCACGCCACCTCGCCCTGCACCGGGATGCGCATGCCGTGGTGCAGCGCATGGGCCCAGAACCGGCCGTTCCACGGCGTGGCCACGACCTGCCCGCCGACCGTGCGCGGGCGCCGCTCCGCGCTCACGCCGCTGATCACCGTGTTGCCATCGGTATCGGTGCCGAAGCGGAACACCAGCGCGACCCGCGTCGCGCCATCTACCAGCGTGGCACGGGCCGAATCCGGGTCGACGTCGTCCCACTGCAGGCCCTGGCTCGGCAGCAGCGCGGTCGGGTACCACGCGGCCTCAGCCAGGTAGCGCATCAGCTCGCCCTCGGCCAATGCGGCGCCGCCGCGCTGGTCGGCGAGCGGGACCACGCCGAGCACGGCCGCACGCAGGACGCCCTCGCCGGCCACGTAGGCGTCGTGCACGAACACGTGCAGGCCGGGGGCCACGCGGATGCGGCCGTCCCAGCCGAAGCCGGGCCGGCAGGTGCCGACGACCTGGCTCGACACGAACGGGCGCCAGGTGCTGCCCGTCGCGCTCAGGTTGAATCGGCCGCGGTGCCACAGGCGCACGCCGGTGATCAGCGGTTGCCCGGCACGCAGGGTTGCGCGCAGGTAGCGCTGCACCGGTTCGGGCAGGCCGTCGAGCTCGCCCGGGTCGAACACGGCGGGCCGGATCGGCGTGCGGCTCGCGGCGAGCGCGCGGTGCAGCGCGGCAGTGCGGGCACGCCAGCGACGGTGCCCGGCGGCGCTCGCCGCCACCGCACCGAGTGCCAGCAGCGCCGCGAACGCCGCGGTGGATTTCAATGACAACAACCGCCCCACCTTCAAGGCCTCAACGCACCAGCAGCACCGGGGTCGTGCACTGCGCCAGCACCTTGGTCGCGACCGACCCGAGCACCAGGTTGGCGATCACGCCGTGGCCGTGCGAGCCCATCGCGACGAGATCGAAGCGGCCGGACTCGGCCAGCCTGGCGATCGCGTCTGCCGGCTGGCCGACCTTGTGGACGAAGGTGGCGTCGATGCCCTGCTTCTGGAAGAACGCGCGGATCGGCTTGAACACCGCCTGCGCCTCGGCGTCGTAGTAGCCCTTCACGACCTGCCGGTCGACGAACGCCGCGGCCCGGTGCGGCACCGCCAGCACGCCGTGGAACACCGTGTACCGGTGTCGCGGCCCGAGCCATTCGTCGTGCGCGGCCAGGTAGGCGAGCATGCGTCTGGTGTAGGGGCTGCCGTCGACGGCGACGAGGATCTTCATGGGGTCTCCCGGGTTGCGCAACGCAGGCGCCAGTCTGGTTCTGGCGAGCGCGCCGCGGCTTGCGGCAGATCAACTTCCGGAGGGCACGCGCGCGCCGCGGGCTGCGGTACGCTCGCGCCATCAACGACCCCGAAAGACGACGATGAAGGATTTTCCAGCGCGCGAGAAATTCGATCTGGCCGCCATGGTGGCCCAGTACCTCGTGGTGGCCAGCACGCTCGACAAGACCTCTGCCCCCGAGGACTACGACCACGCCAACGAGCTCAGCCTGGAGCTGGCGATGCTGCTGCCCGGACGCATCTACCGCGCGATGGTCGAAGCCGCCGCACACCCCGATGGCAAGGTCAACCAGGCATCGGTGGCGCTGATGCTGCGCAAGGAGCTGTTCGTGCCGCTCGATGCCGACCTGCAACCCGAGCACATCGCCTTCCACGCCCCCGGCACGGCGCCCAAACTGAAGAGCCGGGCCCACTGAGCGGCGCGCGGGTGCCGTCATCACCCCCTGCATGTCGATCGGGCCGACCTGCGCCCGACAGCCCGACGGGGCCGAAGCGAACCGCGTCACCGGCAGCGCGCGGTCGCTGTTCCGGTCCGTGCCGGCTACCAGGCCTCAAAGAAGACCTGTTCATCGACACGCCCCATAGCTACTGTCCGGTAAGCACTCGAGCAGATTCAACGCAATTCGCCGACGCAGCCCAAATGCGCAGTGGCGGCCGGCCCGGCTCAAGTGCGCGGCCGAACCGCCGATAGACCCGAGACAGTTTCCAAACGGATTTGCGATGTCGAGCCTTGCGGCCGTACCGATGCCCCCGCTGACGCAGCCGCTGCGCGACCTGGCCGCGTGGACGGCCCACTTCCGCACGGCCGAGATCCCGGTGCTGGCGCACACCGCCGAGGCGATCGAGGCCTTGCGCGCGGTCGAGGACAGCGTCGACGCCAACGGCATCGGCGAGACGATCGCGCACGATCCGCTGATGTCGCTGAAGGTGCTGGCCCATGTGGCAACCCACCGTGGCAGCCGCGTCATCACCGACGCCGAGACCGTCATCTCCGCGCTGGTGATGTTGGGCATCTCGCCGTTCTTCAGAGCCTTTGGCCCGCAACCCACGGTGGAGCAACGTCTGGCCGACAACCCCGACGCGCTGGCCGGCTTGAACGACACCTTGCGCCGGGCCCACCGTGGCGCGAATTTCGCGCTCGGTTTCGCGGTGCACCGCATGGACCACGACGCGGCGGTGCTGCACGCCGCCGCACTGCTGCACGACTTTGCCGAGATGCTGCTGTGGTGCTTCGCGCCGACGTTGGCGCTGCGCATCCGCCACGCGCAGCGCCAGGACCCGACGCTGCGCTCCGGCGCGGCGCAGCTCGCGGTGCTCAATATCGAGCTGGTCGACCTGCAGCAGTCACTGATGAAGGCCTGGCGCTTGCCGGAGCTGCTGGTGCGCATCAACGATGAGCGGCACGCTCAGAGCCCGAGTGTGCGCAACGTGGTCCTGGCGTTGCGGCTGGCGCGCCACACCGCGAACGGCTGGGACAACCCTGCCATCCCCGACGACGTGAACGACATCGCCGAGCTGCTGAACCTGTCGCCGGAGGCCACGCTGCAACTGGTGCAGGGGATCTGACGACGGCCAGGCTCAGACCGGCAGCGCGGTCGTGTTCTTGACGCGGTCCATCACGAAGCTGGTCTTGCAGTCCTGCACGCTCGGGTGCTTGAGCAGCGTGTCCATGACGAAACGCGAATAGTGCGCCATGTCCTGCACCACGACGCGCAGCAGGTAGTCGGTCTCGCCGGTCAGCGCGGCGCACTCGACCACCTCGGGCCACGCCTGCACCGCGGCGCGGAACAGGTCCATCGGCTTGCGCTTGTGCACCTCGGCGTGCTTTTCGAGCTGGACGTTCAGGTACGCCGTCAGGCCCAGACCCACGCGCTCGGGCGACACGAGCGCCACGTAACCCGCGATCACGCCGGCTTGTTCGAGCCGCTTGACGCGCCGCAAGGTCGCCGACGGCGACAGGCTGACCTGCGCGGCCAGTGCGTCGTAGATCATGCGGCCATCGGCCTGCAACGCGCGAAGAATGCGTCGATCGATGGCATCGAGGGGTTCAGCGTCTTGCATCGCGCCAATTTTGCATCGTTCCTGCACCACACGGCCCCGCATGGCCCGAACTTGCAGAATTCCTGCGGACCGACGAACCTACAGTCACGGTCACGCGGTGCGCCGATGGTGTGCGCCGCCACTTCTTGAATCCGAACGGGAGCGCCGATGCAATTCACCCCCTGGGAAAATCCGATGGGCACCGACGGGTTCGAGTTCGTCGAATACGCCGCGCCCGACCCGGCCGCGTTGGGCCGCCTGTTCGTGACGATGGGCTTCGCGCCGATCGCCCGGCACCGCACCAAGGACGTGACGCTGTACCGCCAGGGCGAGGTGAACTTCATCATCAACGCCGAACCGAACTCGTTCGCGCAGCGCTTTGCGCGCCAGCACGGGCCGAGCGTGTGCGCGATGGCGTTCCGCGTGAACGATGCCAAGCAGGCCTATGAACGTGCGCTCGAGCTCGGCGCCTGGGGCTTCGACCACCACACCGGGCCGATGGAGCTGAACATCCCGGCGATCAAGGGCATCGGCGACAGCCTGATCTACTTCGTCGATCGTTGGCATGGCAAGAACGGGGCGGCGCCCGGTGCGATCGGCAACATCAGCATCTACGACGTCGACTTCGTGCCGATCGCCCATGAGTCGGCCAACGCTGCGCCGGCCGACACGCGCGGCCACGGCCTGACCTACATCGACCACCTGACCCACAACGTGCACCGCGGCCGCATGAAGGAGTGGGCCGACTTCTACGAGCGGCTGTTCAACTTTCGCGAGGTGCGCTACTTCGACATCGAGGGCAAGCTGACCGGCCTGAAGAGCAAGGCGATGACGAGTCCGTGCGGCAAGATCCGCATCCCGATCAACGAAAGCTCCGACGACAAGAGCCAGATCGCCGAATACCTGGCGCTGTACCACGGCGAAGGCATCCAGCACATCGCGATGGGCACCGACGACATCTACGCCACCGTCGACGCGATGAAGGCGCATGGCGTTGCGTTCCAGGACACGATCGCGACCTACTACGACCTGGTGGACCGCCGGCTGCCCAACCACGGCGAGAACCTCGACGAGCTCCGGCGCCTGCGGATCCTGATCGATGGCGCGACCCACCAGGGCGCACCGAACGAGTTGCTGCTGCAGGTGTTCACGCAGACGGTGATCGGGCCGATCTTCTTCGAGATCATCCAGCGCAAGGGCGACCAGGGTTTCGGAGAAGGCAACTTTCGCGCGCTGTTCGAGAGCATCGAGCTCGACCAGGTGCGCCGCGGCGTGCTCAGCGCCGAGCCCGACGCGGGTGCCCGGTGAGCGCTGGCGACCTGCGGCCCGAGACCGGCCCGGCACCCGAACGCGGTGGCGCCGGCACGGTGCCCGCCGACAGGAGCGTCAACGTCGGCGCCGCGCCGGTCACCTACGGCCAGGGCGGCCGGCCTCCGCGCGGCGACTATGCGAACGCGCGCAGCGACTACACCTGCGAGCAGGACTGGGGTGCATACAGCGCCGCCGACCACGCGCTGTACCGCCGGCTCTACGAGCGCCAGGCCGCGCAACTGCCGGGGCTGGCGTGCGAGGAGTTCATCGAGGCGGTTCAGCACCTCGGTTCGCCACAGCACATCCCGCGCTTCTACGCGCTGAGCGAAGCGCTGTACCGCAGCACGCGTTGGGAGGTGGTGGCCGTCCCGGGGCTGATCCCGGAGGAGGCGTTCTTCGCGCTGTTGAGCCAGCGCCGGTTTCCGGTGACGGGCTGGATACGCAAGCCCGAGGAGTTCGACTATGTCGTCGAACCCGACGTGTTTCACGACCTGTTCGGCCACGTGCCGCTGTTGTTCAACCCGATGTTTGCCGACTACATGCAGGCCTACGGTGCCGGCGGGCTGAAGGCGAGCCGCCTCGAAGCGTGCCAGTACCTTGCGCGGCTGTACTGGTACACGGTCGAGTTCGGCCTGATCGACACGCCGTTGGGGCTGCGCGCATATGGCGCGGGCATTCTGTCGTCGGCCGGCGAGCTGCGCCACAG
This sequence comes from Burkholderiales bacterium, assembly GCA_028868895.1. Lineage (GTDB taxonomy): Bacteria > Pseudomonadota > Gammaproteobacteria > Burkholderiales > Burkholderiaceae_C > LMDS01. Next base: position 4,069 of record JAGWTP010000094.1, on the reverse strand, counting down.
CATCGACAGCGCCACACCGCGACGCATCGGCTTCGACCTGGAGCGCATCATGCGCACCCGTTACACGATCGACAGCTACCAGGCGAGCTACTTCGTGATCGACTCGTTCCGCCAGTTGTTCGATGCGACGGCGCCCGACTTCACGGCGGTCTACGCGCGGGTTGCCGGCCTCTGTGAACTCGCAGCGGACCAGTCCCTGGCCAGCGATCGGAGGTATTGACCGCGACGCCCGTTCGCGCCGTCGCCTCGGCACCGACGCCGCCGGCTATCGGTCGGCCCGAAGCCAGTGGCACACCTCGTCGAACACCATCGGTCGAAAGGCCATCTGCACGTGCGCCGTGGCTGGCACGTGCACGTTCTGCGCATCCGGCAAGGTGGCGGTGTCAATCGGCATCACGATGTTGTCGCAGTGACCGAAGAAGCAGGTGAATCGGGCGCGCCGCGCCGCGGTCTCTTGCTCCGCGAGCCGCGCCAGCCAGGGACTGTGCAGTCGCATCTGCGTCGCGTTGGTTGCGGCGCTGTAGTTTGCGAGCCAGGTTCCCTGGTGCGGGCTGCCGATGGTGATGGCCCGATGCATGCGCGAGTCGCCGGCGAACCGGGCCAGCCACGCACGGATCGCCAAACCTCCCATGCTGTGGCCCACCAGAACGACAGGCAATCCGGTGGCCGCCTCCAGGCGCGCCACGGCGGCATCGATGATGCTCGGGTAGTGGTCGATCGAACCGAACACCGGCTCCAGGTTGACGGCAATGAATGGCACCTGGCGAGCCCGCAACGCCCGCATCCACGGATTCCAGAATCCGCGATTGCACAACAGGCCATGCACCAGCACCACACCGGGCTGTCGCTGTGGGCCGCATTGGAGATTGTCGGTTTCGACATTCGAACGGAACGGTTGGCGCCAGGCAAAGACCTGCGGTGTGCAAATGACCTCGTCCCACCACGCTCGCAGCAATTGGCGGCCCTGCGGTCGAAACGACGACTCCCTGCCGTGAACGAAGTACAGCAGCACGAACTCGATGGCGAGCAGACCCGCATAGCCGAGCACAATCAACAACGCGCCGATCGTTCCGAGAAGCGGCTGCCCGGCGCGGAAAAAATGGCCAGCCCAGATCAGTGCCGCGGTCAGCAAGAGGAAAGTGATGAGCTTCTGCAGCCGCGCGAGCATGCGGGCATGCTAGCAGCGGCTCGCAGCCGGGGTGCGTACCGTCACCCTATCGATCCAACGGCGAGTTCAATGTCAGCCACTATCGAATTCATTCTGGGACAACTGAGAGTCGTCAACGACGAACGCGCCCGGCGCAAGTTGGTCCCTGGCCTGGATGCGAAAGTCGCACGCCTTAAGGAATATCAGCAGCGGCGCTTCTTATGCACTTACGCGGACCTGCTGGTGTCGACCCGTTACGCGGCGACCGCGCGCTTCTTTTTGGACGAGTTGTACGGGCCGAGCGACTTCACGGATCGCGACGAGCAATTCGCGCGCGTGGTGCCTACGCTGGTACGGCTGTTCCCGCGGGAGATCGTCGAAACCGTTGCGGCACTCGCTGAATTGCATGCGCTTTCCGAGTCGCTCGACACCGAGATGGCATTGCACCTCGCTGACACTTGCGTCGGCGCTGGCGCCTACGTCCATGCGTGGCAGCGAACCGGGCGTGCGTCCGATCGACAGCGACAAATCGCATTGACGCTTGCGGTCGCGAACCGACTCGACGGGCTCACCCGCAAGCCCATGCTCCGCAGCAGCCTGCGGTTGATGCGGGGCGCCGCGCGTGTGGCCGGACTTGGTGCGCTGCAAGGCTTTCTGGAAGCCGGATTCGACACGTTCCGGGCGATGAACGGTGCGAAGGAGTTTGTCGCGCTGATCGGGTCGCGCGAGCGGGCCTTCGCGGCGGCTCTTTTTAGGTCAATCATTGCCGTGGATGCGGAAGCGCCGATTGATCCGGCACTTGCCTGCCTGCCTTAAGAGTTATCCGTAAATAGTCGGCCTTGCGAATTTCACTCACGCCGCCGCAGCGATGCCCGGCAGGCACTGATACCGCCGTGACTCGAACCGTCGATCTCGTTGTTCAAGGGCACGCGGAGCTATTCGCAGCCCGTTGCCGATGCATGCCGCATACAACGCCACCTGCGAGAAGACCAAAAGAAGGGCCGCCAGCCGCTTGGCGGCGATCGCCCGCAGCAGCCAGCGGATGTTGAACCCCGCCGCGCACAGCACCGCGTGCAGCGCGTCCCCGCTGCTGCCGCCGAGCCAACAGCGATCCATGCGGTTATCGCTCTTGGTGTGACCGATGATCGGCTCGATCGCCTGGCGCCGCTTGAGCCAGCGTCGCTGCTGCGCGTCCAGCGACTTGAACTTGCCGCGGTGGATCATCTGCACCGGCGCGCAGGCTTCGTGGACGCCGCGAAAGCCCAGGTCAATGACCGCCGTGGTGGGCTTCACGCCGATGTCTTGCAGCAGCGTGTTGGTCTGCTCGAATTGTTCGGCCAGCGTGTGGCCGTCATACGGGTTGCCGGGGAAGGACCGCGCACCCAACATCAGGCCATGCTGGTGCGTGACGGCCAGGCTGACCTTCACGCCGAACTCGTAGGGCTTGCGTTCCTTGCCCTTGCCGATGCATTCAACCTCGGGTGCATGCAGCGCGTAGAGCTTGTTCTTGCTGTGGCGCTCCTGCGCGCGAATTCTCTCGGCGCGCTCCAGCCACTCCAACAAGCGGCTGTCGGTTGGGTGCGCAATGGCCTTCTCTTGGACTGTCGTGTCGACGATGATGCGTTCGAACTCGCTCTTCTTGACCACCCTCGTCGACACCGACGCTTTGATGGTGGACTTGAGCAGTTGCTCGACACCGGCCTCGCCCAGCACGCGGCGAAAGCGGCCGATCTGGGTGGCGTCGCAGGGGCGGGCGCGGCTCGTACGCCAGGCCGCCTCAGCCCTGCCAGACCACGCTCTCGCTCCAGCGCTGGCAGAGTTCTTCGTCGCTCAAGTTGAAGGCGTGCTTGAGGTACAGCAGCGCGACAATCAGCCGCAAAGGCAGGCGCGGGCGCCCGGCGTTGCTCAAGCCAGCGCCGGCGAGCTGCGCAGTGGGGCCGAAGAGGTCGGCGTCCTGGACCACGCGGCCACAGCGATCCTTGTGCGCGAGCAGCGGGGCCAGCGAGGCTTCGATGGCGGCCCAGGGCATGCGCGTGGCCAGCAAGGCCAGCGGGTGGCACATGTCGATCATCGAGTCCAGCCGGGCGCGGAAAAAGTCGTCGGTGGCCATCGGTCTCGCTCTCCAAAACTCCCAGGAACTGATATCGATTGGAATCAATCCCGGGAGATCGCGCTGTTGGCGTTCAACCCGCGGAGAGAGCATCTATGCGGGTTCGTGGAGATTTGCAGGGCAGACTATGTAAAGCGCAAAGAATTGTGCGAAGTTTTCCTGAAAAGCAAAAGGCCCTCGCAAAGCGAGGGCCTTTTTATTAATAGCCTGACAATGTCCTACTTTCACACGGGAACCCGCACTATCATCGGCGCTGAGGCGTTTCACTGTCCTGTTCGGGATGGGAAGGAGTGGGACCACCTCGCTATGGTCATCAGGCTTAACTGTTTACCATCTGAAAACCTTCCAGACGGCCAATTCGCAGAGTCTTCGACTTGCCGATAAGCAAGCTGAATCAGATATTTTGATTGCGCTCAGGATTCAATTGAAGAGCGGCAGAGCGCTCCATATCGAAATTGACAATCCAGTCAAAGTTATAGGGTCAAGCCTCACGGGCAATTAGTACTGGTTAGCTTAACGCATTACTGCGCTTCCACACCCAGCCTATCAACGTCCTGGTCTCGAACGACCCTTTAGGGGGCTCAAGGCCCCGGCAAGACTCATCTTGAGACGAGTTTCCCGCTTAGATGCTTTCAGCGGTTATCTCTTCCGCACATAGCTACTCGGCGATGCCACTGGCGTGACAACCGATACACCAGAGGTGCGTCCACTCCGGTCCTCTCGTACTAGGAGCAGGCTCTCTCAATCTTGCAGCGCCCACGGAAGATAGGGACCAAACTGTCTCACGACGTTTTAAACCCAGCTCACGTACC
>JAGWTP010000093.1 GCA_028868895.1 Burkholderiales bacterium | reverse complement strand
CGGCGCAGCGGGTGCGACCTACACCGGCAGCGGTGCCGACGCGTCGATCGGCACGAGTTTCTCGGCGCCGCTGGTCGCCGGCACCGTGGGGCTGATGTTCTCGGCCAACCGCACGCTGACCCCGGCGCAGGTGTTGACCGCATTGAAAGGCAGCGCGCGGCCGTTCCCCACGACCGGCGCGGCGGCCGGCGTCACCGCCTGCACGGCACCCACCAGCGTGGCGCAGAACAGCGAGTGCTACTGCACCGCCAGCACCTGCGGTGCGGGCTTGCTCGACGCCGGCGCGGCGGTCGCCAGCGTCGCGGTCCTCACCGCGAACATCAACGTCGCTTCGACCAGCGTCACGGCCGGCGCATCGGTGACCCTCGACGGGTCCGGTTCGAGCACGGGGGCGGGTCGCACCATCGGGTACCAATGGGCGATCACCGCGGGCTCCAACCTTGCGAGTTTCACGAGCGCAACCAACGCTGCGACGGCCACGCTGCAGACCACTCCGACCGGCACCGGCACGGTCACCGTCAGCCTGACCGTGACCGACGGCGTCGGGACCAACACCACGAGCGTCGCGCTCTCGGTCAATCCGCCGCCGCAGACTGCGCCTTCTTCGGGCGGCGGCGGCGCGATGCAACTCGGCTGGCTGCTCGGCTGGCTGGCGTCCGTGATCGGCGTCTGGTGGGTCACGCCGCGGCCGCGGCGGGCCTGACGCGGCGCCGGTCAGTTCGCCGTGGGCGCCTTCGCGGCGCAGGCCGCGAAGCCGTTGCCGAACGCCGGGGCCTTCAGCGCCGTGAGCTGCGCGGCAAGCGCGGCGTCGGCGTGGTCGATGCGCAGCCAGTGGCGGCTCGCAGGCGCGGCGAGTTCGACCACGCGGGCCGAGCGCACGCCTTGCTGCACCAGGCGTTGCAGCGCGTCGGTGGCGCTCGCGCGCTGGTCGTAACGGCCGAGCGACAGGCCGAGTGACGGGGCGAGAGACGGGCCCGGCGCCAGAGCCGGGTCGTCGCGCAGTTCTTCGTAGGCGAGTGCGCGCCGCTTGAGCTCGTCTTCCTTCTGGCTCAACGCGGCGCGGTTCGGGTACGGGCCCATGTAGACGATCCACGCGGCTGGCGCTGCGGCGGGCACGGTGGTCCAGCCGGCGCTGGGCAACGCGGCGCGCGCGGCGGCCTGCGCGGCGGCCAGTTCGGCGTCGGCGAACGGGCCGGCTTCGAGGCAGGCCAGCGCCCCGGCGGCCGGCGCGCTGGCGGCGCTGGCCGGCACGATGCGCACGATCTCGGGCCGCACCTGGCGCGCCAGCCGCTCGGGTTCGCGGTCGCCCGACGCACGCACGCCGACCACCGCGTCGAGCCAGCCCTGCGTCCAGGCATAGAACGCGACATTGGCCAGCAGCAATGCCAGCACCAGCGCTCTCAGCACGCGGCGCCCTTCATGGCGCCGGCGCGGCGGGCGGCGCCAGCCGCACGCTGACCTCGCCGCTGGACACGCTGGCGATGCCCGCCGCCGACTGCACCAGCAGCGCGCCCTGCGCCGACACGCCGCGGGCGATGCCGTCGGGCACCTCCGCCAGCGTGGTGCGCACCGGCAGGCCGTACAGCAGGTCACGTGCCGCGTAGCGGGCGGCGAACGCGGCGAAGCCTTCGCGTTCGAATTCCTTCAGCGCCTGCACCAGCGGCAACGCCAGCCGCGCCAGCACCTGCGGCGCGCTGGCCGCGGGGTCGAGCTCGCGCAGCGAGGCGAAGCCGGTGTTGACGCCGTCGGTGTCGAACGGCAGCACGTTCAGCCCGATGCCCACGACGACCAGCCGCTGCGCGCCCGCGGCCACGGTTTCGATCAGGATGCCGCCGAGCTTGCGGCCCTCGGCGGCGGCGCCCGCGGCGGCGCTGCGCATCAACCACAGGTCGTTCGGCCACTTCAGGCCGAGGTGCGGCCCGGGCGCATCGGGTGCGGCCGGGTCGAGCGCCTCGCACAGCGCCACGCCGACCGCCAGCGACAGCCCCGACCAGTCGGCGAGCGCGAGCGGCAGGCCGAGCGAGAACGTCAGCGACGCGCCCGGCGCCGATTGCCACAGCCGGCCCTGCCGGCCGCGCCCGCCGCTCTGGTGCTCGGCCACCAGCAGGCAGGGCTGCAGGTCGACCGCGCGGCGTCCGAACGCGGCGCTCTCGACGCTGCGCCGCACCCGCACGTTGGCGCTGTCGCGCGGCGCATCGGGCAGCGCCCGGGCGCGCTCGAGCAGCGCGCTGTTGGTCGACTCGGCGCGGCGCACCACCTCCACGCTCAGGCCCGGCAGCAGCGGCTCGAGCTGCTGCCAGAGCGCTTGCGCGCCCCATTGCAGTGGTTGCTCGCGCGTCGGCATGGGCGGTGGGCCGTGCTCGCGGGGTTCGGTCGGTCAGCGCTTGGGCGCGAGCATCGTGCCGCGGCAGCCCGAGGTGCCGCAGCGGCACTCGAACTGCTTCTTCAGCTTGGCGCTGTAGCGCTCGTCGATGATCAGGCCGTAGTCGTAGAACAGCTCGGTGCCGGGCTTGATCGCGCGCAATGCCTTGATGAAGATGCGGCCGTCGACCTCGTCGGCCTCGCAGTTCGGCGTGCAGGCGTGGTTGATCCAGCGCGCCGCGTTGCCGCCGAACTTGGCGTCGATCACGTGCTGGTCGTCGATATGGAAGTAGAACGTGTGGTCGGGGTCTTTCGGGTCGTGCGGGTGGCGGCGAAGCGCCTCCTTCCAGGTGATGACCTCGCCCTTGTATTCGATCAGCACCTCGCCCTTGCGCAGCGGCGCGACCGCGAACACGCCCTTGCCGTGCACACCCGACTTGCGCACCTGGATCCGCCGGCCGCCGCCCTTGGACGCAGTCGCAGCGAGGTTCGGTGCGGGGGAGCTGGCGGCGCTGTCTTGCGTCATCGGATTCTTTGGGTACATTGAATTCATGGGTGCGCGCGCGTGTACACGGGCGCGCGAGAAGCCCGGATTGTATTGATGCGTGGCGACCGTTCGCCTGCAAACCTTGAGTAGACCCATGACCAAGTCACTGATCATTGCCGAGAAGCCTTCCGTCGCCCAGGACATCGTGAGAGCGCTGACACCCACCGCCGGCAAGTTCGACAAGCACGACGAGTACTTCGAGAGCGAGCACTACCTCGTCACCTCGGCGGTGGGCCACCTGCTCGAGATCAAGGCCCCGGAAGAGTTCGACGTGAAGCGCGGCAAGTGGAGCTTCGCGCACCTGCCAGTGATCCCGCCGCACTTCGAGCTGAACCCGATCGACAAGAGCAAGGGGCGGCTGAATGCGATCGTCAAGCTCGTCAAGCGCAAGGACGTGAGCGAACTCATCAACGCCTGCGACGCGGGCCGCGAGGGCGAGCTGATCTTCCGGCTGATCCAGCAGCACAGCAAGAGCAAGCACCCGGTCAAGCGCCTGTGGCTGCAGAGCATGACGCCGGCGGCGATCCGCGACGGCTTCGAGCACCTGCGCAGCGACAAGCAGATGCTGCCGCTGGCCGACGCGGCGCGCTGCCGCTCCGAGGCCGACTGGCTGGTGGGCATCAACGGCACGCGCGCGATGACGGCGTTCAACTCGCGCGACGGCGGGTTCTTTCTGACGACGGTCGGGCGCGTGCAGACGCCCACGCTGTCGATCATGGTCGAGCGCGAGGAGAAGATCCGCAAGCACGTGGCGCGCGACTACTGGGAGATCAAGGCCACGTTCGCCGCCCAGGCTGGCGGGTACGAAGGCAAGTGGTTCGACCCGAAGTGGAAGAAGAACCCCGACGACGCCGAGCAGCGCGCCGACCGGCTGTGGAACGAGCGCGACGCGCAGGCGATCCGCGCGGCCGCGCTCGGCCAGCCGGCCAGCGTGCTCGAAGAGGCCAAGCCGAGCACGCAGAGCGCGCCCGGCCTGTACGACCTGACCACACTGCAGCGCGAGGCCAACTCGCGGCTGGGTTTTTCGGCCAAGACCACGCTGTCGATCGCGCAGGCGCTGTACGAGAAGCACAAGGTCCTGACCTACCCGCGCACCGACAGCAAGGCGCTGCCGGAAGACTATGTCGACGTCGTCAAGCAGACCATGAAGATGATCTCGACCGAGGACCTGCCGGGCCCGCTGCGGGCGTTGGCGCAGCACGCGAAGACGGCGATCAAGGAAGGCTACGTCAAGCCGAACAAGAAGATCTTCGACAACGCCAAGGTCTCGGACCACTTCGCGATCATCCCGACGCTGCTCGCGCCCAAGAGCCTCTCGGAGATCGAGGCCAAGCTCTACGACATGGTCGTCAAGCGCTTTCTCGCGGTGTTCTTCCCGCCGGCCGAGTTCATGGTGACCACGCGCATCTCGACGGTGAAAGCGGCCGACAAGGAATACAAGTTCCAGACCAACGGCAAGGTCATGGTCAAGCCCGGCTGGCTCGCGGTCTACGGCCGCGAGGCGCAGGACGAAGACGCGAACCTGGTCGCGGTGGCGCCCGGCGAGGTCGTGCGCACCGAAGACGTGGCCGTGAACGCACTCAAGACCAAGCCGCCGGCACGCTACACGGAAGCCACGCTGCTCAGCGCGATGGAAGGTGCCGGCAAGCTGATCGACGATGACGACATGCGCGAGGCGATGCAGGAGAAGGGCCTGGGCACGCCGGCCACGCGCGCCGCGATCATCGAGGGCCTGATCTACGAGAAGTACATCCACCGCGACGGCCGCGACCTCGTGCCCGGCGCCAAGGCGTTCCAGCTGATGACGCTGCTGCGCGGCCTGGGCGTCGAGGAGCTGACACGCCCCGAGCTGACCGGCAACTGGGAGTTCCAGCTCTCCGAGATGGAGAAAGGCAAGTTGGAGCGCGAGACCTTCATGGTCGAGATCGCGCAGATGGCCGAGCGCATCGTGCGCAAGGCCAAGGAGTACGACCGCGACACGATCCCCGGCGACTACGCGACGCTCAAGACACCGTGCCCGAACTGCGGCGGCGTGGTCAAGGAGAACTACCGCCGCTTCGCCTGCACCGGCAAGCCACTGCCCGGGGCCGCCGCCGGCAATGGCGAGGGCTGCGGCTTCAGCATCAGCAAGATCCCCGGCAGCCGCGCGTTCGAGCTCGACGAGGTCGAGAAATTCCTGGCCGACAAGAAGATCGGCCCGCTCGAAGGCTTTCGCTCCAAGGCCGGCTGGCCGTTCACGGCCGAACTGCGGCTCGCGTTCGACGACGAGCTGAAGAACTGGAAGCTCGAGTTCGACTTCGGCGAAGACGCGAAGAAGGAAGGCGAGTCGGGCGAGGCGATCGACTTCTCGGCCCAGGAAAGCCTGGGCCTGTGCCCGAAGGACCAGGGCCGCGTGTTCGAGCACGGCGCGAACTATGTGTGCGAGCACGCGGTGGGCGCCAACGTGACCTGCGACTTCAAGAGCGGCAAGATCATCCTGCAGCAGCCGGTGGCGCGCGAGCAGATGACCCGGCTGCTCGCCACCGGCAAGACCGAGCTGCTCGAGGGCTTCGTCTCGAACAAGACGCGGCGCAAGTTCAAGGCGCGCCTGGCCTACGACAAGAAGGAAGGCAAGGTCAGCTTCGAGTTCGAGCCGCGCGCCCCGCGCGTGCCGGCGGCGAAGAAGGCCGTCGCCAAGAAGGCGGCTTGAGGTCGGCGCGGGTCGGCGTGAGCGACGGCGTGAAGGCCGCGTCCGCGCCGATCGGCGCGCCCCACTGGCCGTGCCTGTCGTTGCATGGCGACGCCGTGTGGCTCGCGGTCAGCGTGCAGCCGAACGCCAAACGCACCACGGCGGATGGCCTGCACGACGGCGCTTTGCGGGTCCGGCTGGCCGCGCCGCCGGTCGACGGCAAGGCGAATCAGTCGCTCGTCGAGTGGCTGGCCGGCGAGTTGGGCCTGCCCAAACGCGCGGTGCGGCTGGTGCGCGGCGAGACGGCGCGGCGCAAGTGGCTGCAGATCGACGCGCCGCCGGAGCGCGTCGCCGCATGGCTGGCGACGCGCGTGGGCGTCACGGCAGGCACATCACCGACGCCGTCGCCACCAGCTCGTTGAACAGCGCCATCGAGACCTTGCCCGACACCGCGTACGGGTCGAGCACGGCGGTCTCGGAGTACTTCAGCAGCAGCGCCGTGTTGAGCCGGCCCATGTTGACCTGGCCCATCGACCAGCCGGCAAAGCTGCGCTCGTCGATCTCTTCGTAGCTGAGCAGCACGACGTCGGTGTGGCGCGGGTCCTGGGCGATGCGGTTGTAGAGCTTGCTGACCTGCGAGCGGCCGCCTTCGAGCACCTGCAGGAAGATCGCGCCCGAGAAGCACAGCACGCCGGTGACCCCGACGCCCGGGTTGTTCTGCGTCGACTTCTTCAGGATGGCGGTGAGGGTTTCGGGGCGCACCGGCTCGGTGGCGCGGCTCGCGTACATCAGTCGGACCAGCATGACGGACTCCTAGACTTTCTTGCTGAGCAATGACAGGAACTCGCGGCGCAGGTTCGAATCCTTCAAGAACGCGCCGCGCATCACGCTGTTGGTCATCATCGACTCGTCGTCTTTCACGCCGCGCCAGTGCATGCAGAAGTGGTCGGCCTCCATCACGATGGCCAGGCCGTCGGGCTTGACACGGTCCTGCAGTTCGTTGGCGAGCATCGTGACCGCCTCTTCCTGGATCTGCGGGCGGCTCATGATCCAGTCGCAGATGCGCGAATACTTGCTCAGCCCGATCAGGTTCGAGTGCTCGTTGGGCAGGATGCCGATCCAGACCTTGCCCATGATCGGGCACAGATGGTGCGAGCAGGCGCTGCGCACCTTGATCGGGCCGACGATCATCAGCTCGTTCAGGCGCTCGGCGTTCGGGAACTCGGTGACCGCGGGCATCGACACGTAGCGGCCGCGGAACACCTCGGTCAGGAACATCTTGGCGACGCGCTTGGCAGTCTCGTTGGTGTTGTGGTCGCTGTCGGTGTCGATCACCAGCGCGCGCAGCACCTCCTGCATCTTGGCCTCGACCTCGCTGCGCAGTTCGTCGATCTCGCCGTCTTCGATGTAGGCCGAGATGTTGTCGTTGGCGTGGAAGCGGCAATTGGCGCCGACCAGCCGGTAGCGGATGCGCTCCGAGGCGGCGAGCCGGGCGGGGTCTTCTTCGGTCCTGAAAATCGGGGTGGGTTGCTCACCGCGCATGCGCTGCCTTCCAAGCTTTACAAGCGTCAAGCGTAACGCAGTGGCGGCATGGCGTCGGTCGGGGGCAAGGCAGACCGTAGACTGCGCGCGGTGAACGCCGCCGCGCAGCCGACCTCCCCGCAAGCCCCGTTGCCGCTGGCCCGGTTGCTGAACCACACCGCCGATGCGGTGCAGGCGGTGCGCGCCGGGCAGTCGCTGAATGTGGCGCTCGCCCGTTGCCCGGCCGCGGCGCGCGCCGGCACCCAGGCGCTGAGCTTTCACGTGCTGCGCTGGCTCGGCTCGGCGCAGGGCTTGCGCGCGCAGCTCGCGCCGAAGGCACCGCCGCCGAAGGTCGACGCGCTGCTGCTGACCGCGCTGGCGTTGCTCTGGCCGGGCGCGCAGGCGCCGTATGCCGAGCACACGCTGGTCGATCAGGCGGTCGAGGCGGCGCGCCAGCGCGCGAAGGCCAGCGCGGCGTTCGTCAACGCGGTGCTGCGCCGCTTCCTGCGCGAGCGCGACGCGCTCGTGGCCACGGCGCTGCGCGACCCGGTGGCGCGCTACAACCACCCGGCGTGGTGGATCGAGCGCATTCGGCTCGATTGGCCCGACAACTGGCAGGCCCTGCTCGACGCCGACAACCAGCGCGCGCCGATGACGCTGCGCGTCAACGCGCGGCGCACCGACGCGCCGGCTTACGTGGCGCGGCTGGCGGCGCACGGCATCGACGCGCAGGCCATCGGATCGCACGGCGTGATCCTCGCCCGGCCCTGCCCGGTGACGCAGCTGCCCGGCTTCGCGCAGGGCGAGGTTTCGGTGCAGGACGCCAACGCGCAGCGCGCCGCGCCGTTGCTGCTCGGCTTCGGGGCGCGTGCCGGTGCCGCGGCGCCGGCCTGGCGGCTGGCGCGCGGCGCCCGCGTGCTCGACGCCTGTGCCGCGCCCGGCGGCAAGACCGCGCACCTGCTCGAACTCGCCGACCTCGACCTGCTCGCGCTCGACCGCGATCCGTCGCGCCTGGTGCGCGTGCACGAAACCCTGGCGCGCCTGGGCCTGGCGGCGCGCACGCTGGCGGCCGACGCCGCCACACCGGCGGCGTGGTGGGACGGCCGGCAGTTCGCCGCGATCCTGCTCGACGCGCCCTGCAGCGCCGCCGGCATCGTGCGCCGCCACCCCGACGTGCGCTGGCTGCGCCGGCGCACCGACATCGACGCGCTCAGCGCCGCGCAGGCCGGGCTGCTCGACTCGCTGTGGCCGCTGCTCGCGCCGGGCGGCCGCTTGCTGTACTGCACCTGCTCGGTCTTCAAGGCCGAAGGGCAGCAACAGATCGACGCTTTTTTGCAACGCCAGCCGGGCGCCGGCCTCGTCGCCAGCCCGCCATCGCCCGGCCACCTGCTGCCGCTGCCCGACAATGACATGCAGCCCGCCGGGCACGAGTCCGGCCCGGCTGCCGACGGATTTTTTTACGCCCTGATCGAGAAGACCTGAAGCCCCCATGCACTGCGCGGCGCGACGAGACACCCCCTTCCGGCCCGGCGCGGCGCGACGCACGGGGAAGGCGGCGGCCGTGATGCTGCTGCGCCTGCTCACGGCCACGTTGCTGGCCATGTTGCTTTCGGCGCCTCCGACGCGTGCCGCCGAACCCGAGCTGACCAGCTTCGAGGTGGTGCACAACGACGACGGCGTGTACCTCAGCTACGCCATCAACCTGGACCTCTCGCGCAGCGTCGACGACGCGCTCAGCAAGGCGGTCCCGCTGTTCTTCGTCGCCGAGGCCGAGGTCTACCGCCACCGCTTCTACTGGCGCGACCAGCGCGTGGGCTACGCGGTGCGACGCTGGCGCATCGTGTACCAGCCGCTGACCTCGACCTACCGCGTGACCTTCGACGGCGGCCTGAGCCAGAACTACGCCAGCCGCGACGAAGCCTTCGCCGCCATCAGCCGCGCGGCCCGCTGGAAGATCGCCGAAGGCCCGCAGATCGACCCGGGCAGCCACCAGTACGTCGAGTTCAGCTACCGGCTCGACACCTCGCAGCTGCCGCGCCCGATGCAGATCGGCATCGGCGGCCAGGCCGACTGGTCGATGTCGGTGCGGCGCACGCAGCAGATCAATTGACACTCATGAGCGCCCCCACGGCGATCCGCGCAAGTGCCCGCCCGCCGCCACTGGCAAGCGGGGCCGGGCGATGACCAAGGCATCGCGCTGGGCGTGGATCGTCTCCACCGTGGCGGCCACGGGCACCGGGCTGGTGCTCGCGTTCCTGCTCTCGGTGGCAACCAACAACCCGGCGCTCTACGAGCACTACTACGTCTGGCTGTTCTGGGTCAACCTGACGGTGGCCACGCTGCTCGTGCTGGTCATCGGCATCGCCGGCGTGCGCTTGCTGCTGCGGGTGCGGCGCGGCAAGTTCGGCAGCCGCCTGCTGCTCAAGCTGGCAGCGATCTTCGCGCTCGTCGGCGTGGTGCCGGGCGTGCTGATCTACACCGTGAGCTATCAGTTCGTGTCGCGCAGCATCGAGAGCTGGTTCGACGTCAAGGTCGAGGCCGCGCTCGACGCCGGCCTGAAGCTGGGCAAGGGCACGCTCGATTCGATCGTCACCGACGTCGCCAACAAGACCCGGCTGGCGGCGGAGCGGCTCGGCGACACGCCCGGGTCGGCGCAGCCGCTGGCGCTGGAGCGGCTGCGCGAGCAGCTCTCGGCGCAAGACATCGCGATCGTCGGCCCGTCCGGCCAGACCGTGCTCAGCACCAGCAGCAGCGCGTCGCGCCTGATGCCCGACCGACCCGCGCTGTCGCTGCTGCGCCAGGCGCGCAACCAACGCGTCGTCAGCGAACTCGTCGGCCTGGACGAGGACGCCAGCGCGGCCGGCGGCGCCAACGCGGCGCGGGTGCGCGCGATCGCGCTGATTCCGACTGCCAGCTTCGCGCTCGGCGAAGAAGACCGCTTCCTGGTGGTGACCCAGGCGCTGCCGCGTGCACTGGCGGCGAACGCGCTGTCGGTGCAGGCCGCCTACCGCGAATACCAGCAGCGCGCGCTGGCCCGCGGCGGCCTGCGCAAGATGTACATCGGCACGCTCACGCTGGCACTGGTGCTCGCGGTGTTCGGCGCCCTGCTGCTCGCGGTGGCGCTGAGCAACCAGCTCGCGCGGCCGCTGCTGTTGCTGGCCGAAGGCATGCGTCAGGTCGCCGGCGGCGACCTGACCGCCAAGCCGGTGTTCGCCTCGCGCGACGAGCTCGGCGGCCTGACGCGTTCGTTCGCCGACATGACGACCCAGCTCGCCGAGGCGCGCGAACTGGTGCAGCGCAGCGTGGTGCAGGTCGAGGGTGCACGCGCGAATCTGCAGACGATCCTCGACAACCTGACCGCCGGCGTGATCGTGTTCGACCGCCACGGCAACATCGACACCGTCAACCCCGGCGCGACGCGCATCATGCGGCTGCCGCTGTCGGCCTACCGCGGCCAGCGTCTGGCCGATGTGCCCGAGCTGCAGGAATTCGCGCAGGCGGTGGCCCAGCGCTTCGAGCTGCACCGCACCAGCCCCGAGGCCGGCGAGCGCGACCACTGGCAGGATTCGTTCGAGCTGCAGCCGCCGGCGTCGGGCGGGCGCGAGCGCGGCTTCGAACGGGCGTCGATCACGCTGCTGGTGCGCGGCGCGCTGATGCCGCAAGGCGCCACGCTGATGGTGTTCGACGACATCACCGAGCTGGTCTCGGCGCAGCGCAGCGAGGCCTGGAGCGAAGTCGCGCGGCGCCTCGCGCACGAGATCAAGAACCCGCTGACGCCGATCCAGCTTTCGGCCGAGCGGCTGCAGCACAAGCTCGGCCACAAGCTCGAAGGCGCCGACCAGGCCATGCTCGCGCGCTCGGTCGACACCATCGTCAACCAGGTGCAGGCGATGAAGACCCTGGTCAACGAGTTCCGCGACTATGCGCGGCTGCCGGCGGCACACCTGATGCCGATCGATCTGAACGCGCTCGTCACCGAAGTGCTCGCGCTGTACGGCAGCGCGCAGGAGGCCGGGCAACTGCATGCCGAACTGGCGCCGGCGCTGCCTGCGATCGTCGGCGACAGCACGCAGCTGCGCCAGGTCATCCACAACCTGGTGCAGAACGCGCTCGACGCGGTCGCCGAGCAGCCCGACGGCCGGGTGCGCGTGTGCACCGAGGTCGCGCGCTCCGAGCACGGCGAATTGCGCGCGGTGCGCCTGCAGGTGATCGACAACGGCCCGGGCTTTTCGGACAAGGTGCTCAAGCGCGCGTTCGAGCCCTACGTGACGACCAAGAGCAAAGGCACCGGCCTGGGCCTGGCGGTGGTCAAGAAGATTGCCGACGAGCACGGCGCGCGGGTGCGCATCGCCAATCTGGGCGCCCCTGGCGCCGGCAGCGCCGCGGGCAGCGTGTCGCGGGGTGCGCAAGTCTCGCTATCATTCGCAAAATTCGCCCCGGTGGGCAGCACCCTGCCTCCTCCAGGCCCCCGCGGCACCCCAGCCGCAACCGGCGCGCACTGAGCACCCATGGCCATCATTCTTGTTGTCGACGACGAACTGGGCATCCGCGCCCTGCTGTCCGAAATCCTTGCCGACGAAGGCCACACCATCGAGCTGGCCGAGAACGCAGCGCAGGCGCGCGCCTGCCGAGAGCGGCTGCGCCCCGACCTGGTCCTGCTCGACATCTGGATGCCCGACGTCGACGGCATCACGCTGCTCAAGGAGTGGGCCGCCACCGCACAGCTCACGATGCCGGTGATCATGATGAGCGGCCACGGCACGATCGACACCGCGGTCGAGGCCACCAAGTTCGGCGCCATGGCGTTCCTCGAAAAACCGATCACCTTGCAGAAGCTGCTGCGTGCCGTCGAGCAGGGCCTGGCCAAGCCGGCCTCGCGCGCGGTGCCGCCGCCGAACTCTGCGCATCACGCCAGCCACGAGAGCGGCCTGACCGTCGAGTCGGCGATGACCGGCGGCATGATGCTGCCCACCGCGCCGCTGCAACTCGGCCCGCAGGCCGAGCAGAGCTTCGACCTCGACCGCCCGCTGCGCGAAGCGCGCGACGCGTTCGAGAAGAGCTACTTCGAGTTCCACCTGGCACAGGAAAACGGCAGCATGACTCGCGTCGCCGAGAAGACCGGCCTGGAGCGCACCCACCTGTACCGCAAGCTCAAGCAACTCGGCGTCGACCTGTCGCGCAACAAGCGCGGCGTGAGCCTTTGACGCCGCGGCGTGCGGTGTCGGCATACTCCAAACGCACCCGGGCGCAAGAGTCGCGTCAGCTATAATTTTCGGCTCACGGCCTGGTAGCTCAGTTGGTAGAGCAGCGGATTGAAAATCCGCGTGTCGGTGGTTCGATTCCGCCCCAGGCCACCAAATAACGTAATGAATTCAACGGGTTAGAGGCTTTGTCTTCTAACCCGTTGCCGCTTCAACGCTCGGTTGTGTACTTCCTGTGTAAGTGCGTCAGGAAAACCGACCAGGTGTGCCTGTTCGGCCGCTGCATGTGAACTCCGGCGCAGATCCGACTCAAAACTCATCGGGAGAGATCGCGCGCAGCGAAAGATTGCCGTTGCGTATCAAAGTCAGCAGGAGTTCATGACCCTGCAATCGGTCGCCAACCGCTGCGAAAACAAGGGCATCCGGCACCTGCGAATATTGCGTATCGGGCCCAAAGCGGACCTTGTCGCCGTACCAAGTGGTACCCGACGCCATCGTCACGCGAAACGTGCCAAAGGGTACTGCGATGTCGGCCATTTGTCCGGCCCGGACGAACAGAGAGGTGACCGGTTGATTGGTAAAGGACTCCGACAACTTTATGTAGTAGTTCGTTCCCGCTGGCGCTGTCACTCTCAAGTGTGGAAGGCCGCCAGGCGAGACGAATTCGGAGTCGGGCCAGTACCTACGAAACTCTCCGGTCGTTGGCATAGCTCGTTCCAACTCGCGCAGCGCCTCAGCCTTTTTGGCAGAGACGCCCGCGGCCACTTGGCGCGCGATGCCTTCTCGCACGAGACGCTCCTGCTCGCGCAAAGAGGCTTGTTGTCTGTCCTCCTCGGCGCGCAGGTTGCCAACATAGACAAACGAGCCAATGCTGACTGCGAATACGGTGATCAACGCCAATTGAGCGCCTGTTCGTGCAGTAAACGGACCCGAAGGATTTTTCAACCGTAGCGGACTGCTCTGCGAAGCCGTGTCGTCAATGAACGCCTTGATGTGCTGGCGAATTGAGCTCAGCGGGTCTCCATCGGCTCCAACCTTCTTCTTTGCGGCGGCCAGTTTTTTGTGGGCGTGCTTGTTGTTAGACAGATCGTATGCTTCGATGGCAATGGCGCGAGCTAGGTCAATCTTGCCGACTGAGGCGAAGTACATCGCCTGATGAGCTAGCAGCCTCACGTCCTGAAAGATGAAGTCTGGACCAGCGACTAGGTTCTTGATTAGCGCCTCAATCGTCCAGAAAAAACCGTACACGCTCCACCAGCCAATGATGAGAGTCGTGAGGGTGTCCTGCGTCGCGATCTTCACCTCGCACTTGCTGCAGTAAACACCTTGGTGCGGTTTCTTGATCGACGTCACGAGGAAGCTCCTGACGCTATAGAAGACTCGGAATCGTGGCAGCGCTGACTGCGCATTGCAGCGGCTACACAAGATCGGCTCCCATCGCTTCTCAGGTGGAGCTGAATCGGTATCCCGCGGCCCCGGGGCAGCATCAGAGGCAGCAGGCGCTTGCGCCGGCTGTCCGACTCGGTCATATGCGGCTCTTTTCGCAGGGTCCGACAGTACGTCGAAGGCTTCCTGGAGTTTCTGAAACTCCCGGGTAGCTGACGGGTCGCGGTTGCGGTCCGGATGCAACTCCATCGCCCTAACTCGGTAGGCGGCCCTTATTAGTGCCGGCGTCGCCTGTGCCTGCAATCCGAGGATCGAGTAGTAGCCGTGTGGATCTGAAGTCATGTGTTCGCCATGATTCTAGATCGCGGACACTTTTTGTTGCACTCGTTGATGAGCGGCAATGCGTCTGCCGCTTGCTGTCGCCGCATCAGCGTCAACCTTCGAGTCGTGCACAACTTTGGTGTGGAGTCTTATGCGGGTTAAATTTTGAAGCTCACCTCGACAGTTGCAACAGTTCCACCTCCATCAACTGATCCTTGGTCCGCAATCAAGAAACCATTTTGAACCGGGCTTGCAGCTTGTCCATCGCGGCCTGAATGTGCGTGCCGTTCTGGTGTGAGTACCGCTCGACCATCGCCAGCGTTTTGTGTCCGCTGATCCGCTTCACGGTAGGCAGGTCAACACCGGCCTGGACAAGATGGGTGATAGCGGTGTGGCGCAGCGTGTGCCGAAGAATCTGATCCGGGTCTAGCCCGGCAGCGGCGACGACGCGGCGAAACCGCTTGCGTACGTCCACGGTGTGCCCGGCCTTCGCGCCTGGTGACGGGAACAACCACGGGTTGCCCGGTTGCAGCGCGGCGGCATAGGACGCCAGAAATTCGCCCAGGTGTTCGGTGATCGGTTGTTCGCGGGCGCCTGCCTTCGCCTTCGGGATAAAGACGACCCGGCGCTGAAGGTCTATGTCTTCGCGGCGGATCGAAAGAATCTCGCTCTTGCGCATGGCGGTTTCCAGCCCGATGACGATGAACGGGTAAATCTGCGGGTTCCCGTCCGCCTTCGCGCACTCGACAAGCCGGTTCACTTGATCGACCGTCAGGTAGGTGATCCGGCCGTGCCCTTCGCTGAAGCGGTTGATCTTCGCGGGCCGGCGATCCATCCATCCCCACTCGACCGCCTTGTTGAACAGGTGAGGGTTGTGTGGTGCGCCGTGACATTGGGTCGCGTCTAAGATCGTTGCCGGTGCAACTGCAGGACACGCCCGATGGACAGGCCCGGTTCCGACACCGTCTTCGCCGGCTCAATCCCCGAGCTCTACGAGAGTCAC
>JAGWTP010000092.1 GCA_028868895.1 Burkholderiales bacterium | reverse complement strand
GCTGCTGAACATCTCGAGCACCGCGTCGACGCGTTCGCGCGGGATCGACTTCATCTTCGTGATCGCCTCGCCCAGGCTTTGCACTTCCTTCGGCGTGAGGTGCCGAAAGACGTTGGCGGCTTCTTCCTCGCCGAGTGACATCAGCAGGATGGCGGAGTTTTCGAGACCTTGGTCGTCCACGGCGTGCGTCCTCGTTCAGGCCTTGGCCGTTGCGGCTTCGCCGTTGACCCAGCCGCGCACGATGCCCGCCACCGCCGCCGGGTTGTCCTTGGCCATCGCCCGGGCGCCTTGCAGGTGCTCGACGCCCTTGGGCGCCGGCAGCGCGGGCAGCTCCTGTGCATCGTCGACCACGGTCGACAATTTCGCGCCGGGCGCCGACGCCGGCAGCGGCGCGAGCGCCACTTTCAGGGCCGGGCGCACCAGGCCGAAGAACACCAGCACGCCGATCAGCGCCAGCGCGGTGGGCACGGCCAGGGCGCGCAGCAGGTCGATCACCTCGGGTTGCTGCCACAGCGGCGGTGCATCGATCTTGGCCTGCGGGTCGACCTTGAACGGTGCGTTGATCACCTTCACCGAGTCGCCGCGCTGCTGGTTGTAGCCGATGCTCTCGCGCACCAGCGCGGTCA
Source organism: Burkholderiales bacterium (assembly GCA_028868895.1). GTDB lineage: Bacteria > Pseudomonadota > Gammaproteobacteria > Burkholderiales > Burkholderiaceae_C > LMDS01. Next base: position 14,593 of record JAGWTP010000092.1, on the reverse strand, counting down.
GCTTGTCGAGCTCGTCGGGGCTCAACGGCACGTAGGTCGTCTTGCCCTTGGCGTCGGTCACGGCGCGGTTGTTCACGACCACCGCGGCGTTCAGGCGCTTGACGTTGCCGCTGGCGTTGCGCGTCACGCGCACGGTCTTGTCGACCTCGTAGTTGGTGGTCGCGTCGCGCCGGCCGCTGCCGGGGGTGCCGCCGGTCTGGGCCGCCTGCAGCGGCTGCGAGGCGCCGGTCAGCGGCGCGGTGGCGGCGATCGGCGGCTGGTTCGAGGCCGCGCCGGGCACGCCGCTGGGCGTGGCGGCGGCGGCGCCGGTCTGCTCCGAGGTCTGCTGGCTGCGAATCGCCACGCTCGCCTGTGCGCCCTGGTTCGGCTTGAACTCCTCGGAGGTCGCTTCGGTCTGCGAGAAGTCGATCTCGGCGGCCACCGTGGCGCGCAGGTTGTCGCGCCCGACGATCGGCTCGAGCAGGTCGACGATGCGCTTGGTGTAGCCGCTCTCGATCCGGTTCACGTACTGCAGCTGCTGCGCGTCCAGCCCGGCCGCGGGCCCGCCGTCGCCGCTGCTGGTGAGCAGCGCGCCGCTCTGGTCGAGCACGCTCACCGCCTTGGGGTCGAGTTCGGGCACGCTGCTGGCCACCAGGTGCACGATGCCGGCCACCTGGGCGCGGTCGAGCGTGCGCCCGGGGTACAGGCTCAGCAGCACCGAGGCGCTGGGCTTTTGCTGTTCGCGAAAGAAGCCGTTCTGGTTCGGCAGCGCCAGGTGCACGCGCGCGCTCTGCACCGCCGACAGCGAGGTGATCGAGCGCGTCAGCTCGCCTTCGAGGCCGCGCTGCGCGGTCAGGCGCTCCTGGAACTGGGTCTGGCCGAAGCGCGCGTTGTCCATCAGCTCGTAGCCCGCCACCGAGCCCTTGGGCAGGCCGGCGGTGGCCAGCTTCAGCCGCATCTCGTGTACCTGGCCGGCCGGCACCAGGATCGCGCCGCCGCCGTCCGACAAGCGGTACGGCACGTTCATCTGCGAGAGCTGGGCGATGACCGCGCCGCCGTCCTTGTCGGACAGGTTCGCGTACAGCACCTTGTAGTCGCCCTTGCTGCTCCACAGCGTCATCGCCAGCACCACGCCGATCAGCGCCACCACGCCGATGGCGGCGCTGGCCTTGCTGCGCGGCGGCAGCGCGGCCATGCGGCCGACGAAGCTGCCGCTGTCCACGAGTGCGGTGGCGGGGCTGAGGGCGAGGGCGTTGTCCATGGGTGTTCAGGTTCCGGCCGGAGCGAGGAGGGCTCTTGACTGGGTTCGATTATTCGAAACCTGCGCACCGCCGGATGCGCCGAACAAGCGCCCAAAGCGCCGCCAGTTCACGCCATGGCGCGCCTGCCGGATGCTTACGATCACGTCCAGACCCGAACCGCATCGGCCGCGTGCCCCAGGCGCGCGCCGGGTGCTCAGGAGATGGCGATGAACGTGACCCTCAAGCCCTTCGATTTCGCCCAGGCCGTGGCCCGCGCCGGCCTCGCCGTGAACGGCCAGCCGCTGCAAAAAGGCGGCGCGGTGGCAGGCGCGGGCTTCCAGCAGGCGCTGACGCAGGCGCTCGGTGCGGTCAGCAAGTCACAGCTCGACGCCGGCGCGATGCAACGCGAGGTCCAGCTCGACAACCCGACCGTCAGCCTGGAGCAAACGATGGTGGCGATGCAGAAGGCCCAGATCGGATTCCAGGCCACGCTGCAGGTGCGCAACAAGCTGGTGCAGGCCTACTCCGACATCATGGCGATGCAGGTCTGACGGGCGGCCATCGCCGACTGCGAACGCCTGCGGCCAGTGGCCTCGGCGGCCCCGATTGCTCGAAGGCTGTTGCATTCAAAGGCTGGCGCGGCAAGGGCGCGTGCGGGCAGGCTTGCGCGCTTCGCTGAAGCGGCCTTCGCTACGCTGCGGCTGCCCTCGCTGCGCAGGGCTCGTGGCCGTGTCGCCGAACTCGCTACGTTCGCTTTGCTCACTGCACTCAAACAGGCGGCGACGAGTCAGTTTTGGATGCGCGCTGCGCGCGCGGCCACGATCCCTGCTCCGCTCGGCGCTCTAGAGGCGCGCTCCGGCCTGCCCGCACGCGCCCTTGCTGCAACGTTCTTGCGTGTTCGACGAAAAGCCTCAACGCTGCGTGAGCGGCAGGCGCCACCCGGCGCGGGCGAATTCTGCGCCGCGGCATGAGCGCGCGCCGGGTGGCGCCTGCCGCGACGCGCCGACATTGCCTGGTAGTTCGTCCGCTCTCCGACAGGACTGAAACCGAATTCGCTATGCCGACCGGTCGAGCCGGTCGCCGAGCAGCGGGGCGGGCTCGAAGGGGGTGTGGCGGCGCGCGGCGGCTTCGAGGGGGGGCGACAGCCGCTCGGGCCAGACCGGGTGCGGTGGCGGCGGGGGCTGCGGGGTGGCGTCGTCGACCGGCCCGACCGGCACGGTGTGTGCGGGATCGGCCATGCCGGCGTCGACCGCCGGCGGTGCGCTGCGTGTGGTCACACGCCGGGTGCGCTGGATGCTGCCGATGCCTGTCATGGGCAACCGATGGGGGCAAACGACGAGGGCGGGCGACGAGGGTGGCCGATCAACGCAGCGTCAGCAACCGGCCGCGCTTTTGCGTCGAATCGATGAAGCACTGCAGCGAGCGCAGCGCGCTGGCCTCGGCGCCGACGAACTGGCAGCCCAGCCGCGCGCCGCGCGCGTCGTTGTTGAGCACGCTCACGTGCTGCAGGCGCAGGTTCACATGGAAGCGGGTGTCGGCGTCGAGGTCGATCTGCACCTGCGTGAGCAGCGCGCCGGCGCGCATCGGCGGCATGTCGTCGGGCAGGAACAGCGCGCAGCCGCCGATGCTCACGTCGAGCACGCGCAGCTCGATCTGCAGTTCGGCGATGTCGCTGTGGCGCAGGCGCGCCAGCGGCGCGTTGCGCATCGGCGGGCGCACGCGGTAGGCGCCGCGGCGCTGGAAGCGGAACAGCTCGCGCGGGTACGCGCAATGCAGCACGCTGGCGCGCGGGCCGTGCACCAGCACCAGGTTGTTGGCATCGAACTGCAGCTTGACGCTGTCGAGGTAGCCGACCACCACCACATCACGGCACGCCAGCATGGCCTGCAGCGCCGGGTCGTTCGCGTCCACGTTGAGCCCCAGGCTGCCGCGCTGGGCATCCGTGGCCCACACGGTGGCCTCGACGGCGCCGCCGTTGCCAGCGTGCAGGTTGACCGTCTCGCTGCCGTCGCACAGCCGGCGCAGCATCGTCGCGATCTCGCGCGGGTCGGTGACGCGGAAATCGTCCAGACCGCCGGGCGCCGCACCCAGCGCGTCCAATGGCATCGGCATCGTTTCCATCGCGTGGCTCCCTTGTTGCGGCCCCGACTCAGTGCAGGGTCGGCGTGCGACCGGCGAGCAGCGCGTCGAGGTCGTCGAGCCAGGGCTCGGCGAGCTGGCGGATCTCGGCGTCGTTGACGAGGATGCGCTGCATGATGCGCGACTTGAACTGCGCCTCGTCGCGCGCCAGCGGCTTCTCGGCGGCGCTGTGCTTGAGCTGCGAGATCAGCAGCACGCAGGCGCCTTCGAGCTTGAGCACCTGGTCCCAGTTGCCCTCGCGAGCGGCCTCCAGCATGTCCTGGCTGGCCTTCTCGATCGCCTGGTAGTAGTTCAACAGCGAGGTGTTCATGGCCGAGGTCTTCCGTATCGGTTGCGCGCGCATCAGGCCGCCACCGGTGTGGCGCCGCGCACCGCGTCGGCCATGCCGTCCCAGCCCTGGCGCAGCGTGTCGACCAGGCGCGCGCATTCGTTCAGCGCGGCGTCGTCGTTGTTCGCGTTGGCCAGCGTGAGCCGGTGCAGCATGTACTCGTACAGGTCGTGCAGGTTGGCGGCGATCGCGCCGCCGGCGCGCAGGTCGAGCGGGGCGCGCAGGCCTTCTTCGACGATGCGCACCGCGTGCCCGATGGCGCGGCCCTTCTCGGCGATGTCGCGCCGCGCCAGCGCGCCGCGCGCATTCGCGATCTGCCCGGCCAGCGTCGCGTAGAGCAGGCTCACGAGCTTGTGCGGGCTGGCGCCGTCGAGCGCGGTGCTGGTGTCGACATCGCGGTAGGCGAGTGCCGCGGGCTTGCGCGATCCGTAGTGGGTGCTGGTGTTGAACATGGCGGGTGGCTCCGGCGTCTGTTGTGTTTCTTATCGACGCGGGGGGCGCAATCTTTACCCCGTTTCGGCTGCGTGTCGGAGCCCGCGCAGCGTCGCGATCAGTTCGCCGGCTTGGCGTTCCAGGTCGTGATCTGCTGGTTCACGTATTGCGACAATGCATTGGCCTTCGACATCGCGGTGTCCAGCGCCGTGTACTGCGCGCGCAGGCGTGCCTCGGTGGCGGTCAGGCGGATGTTCATCGCGTCCTGGTCGCTCTGGTTCGACTTGATCTCCGACTGGATCGACTGCGTCTCGCCCGACAGCGAGCCGTTGAAGGCGAGCAGGCCGTTGGCCCAGTCGCCGATCTTCTTCGCGAAGCCGTTGTTGGCCGGCGTGGTCAGGTCGACGTTGCTCATCGCCTTGGTCAGCGCCGGCAGGTTCTGCAGTGCCGTGGCCACGGTGGCGTCGTCGAGCTTGAGCGTGCCGTCTTTCTGGAACTGGATGCCGATCGCGCTCAGCGAGCCGAACGTCGGCGAGGCGCTGCCGCCCTGGCTGATCATCGAGCGCAACTGGTTCTGCAGCCCAGTGGTGGTGGCGTCGCCCTGCAGCACCGCGGCGGTCTTGGTGGCGGGGTCGTACTGCGTCGCGCTCGTCAAGAACCCGGTCAGCGCGTTGTAGGCCGCCACGAAGCTCGTCAGCATCGCCTTCACCGCGTCGGTGTTCTGCGTCACGTTCACCGTCACCGGGGACGTGGTGACCTTGCTCAGGTTGAAGGTCATGCCGCCCACCACATTGGTCAGCGTGTTGCCGGCGGTGCTCACGGCGATGCCGTTGATGCTCGCCTGCGTGTTGGTGGCGGCCTGCGTCTGCGTCATTTGCGTTACCGCCGAGGCCGGGTCGAACGCCAGGCGCGACAGGCCGAGCGCGTCGGTGTTGTTGCCGTCGGCATCCGTCACCTTGACACGAAAGCCGTTCGCCGCGCCGGTGGCGCTCGACTGCAGCGCCAGCCGCGCGCCGTTGGCGTCGGTGACGATCGTGGCGCTCACGCCGGCATTGGCGGCGTTGATCTTGTCGCGGATGCCGGCCAGCGTGTTCGCGGTCGCGTCGATCGGGATCACCACGTCGGAGCTGCCCGGCTTGGCGGTGAACGTGGTCTGCCCTGGCCCCCAGGTGCCCAGGCTCAGCGTGATGCTGCCGGTGCCCACCACGTCGGTGCCGGCGCTGAACTGGCCGGACGCGCTCACGGTGGTCTGCGTCGAGGCGAGCGCGCTCACCGACACCGAATACGCGCCCGGCACCGCGGTGGTGTCGGAGGTGGCGGTCACGGTCGTCGGGTCGGACGACGCCGAACTCGTCACCGCGAACGACGAGGCGTTGGTCAGCGGCGTGAGCGCGTCGCGAAAGCTCGACACCATCGACTGCATCTGCCCGACCGCCGACAGCTTGGTCTGCATCGCGCTGGCGTCGGCCTGCAGGTGCAGCAGCGGCTGCTTCTCCACGCCCATGATCGAGGTGATGATGCCGTTCACGTCGAGCCCGCTGCCGATGCCGGCCGACGAGAGGGTTCCGGTGCCGGGTGAGGAAACGGAAGATACGGCCATGGTGGTGCCTCTTGAGGGATGCGGCCCGCCCGCGCGGACCCTGGGGGTGAGATCGGCAGTCGGGCGCCAAACTTGAGGGCCGTGTGCGCGCGGCGTCGCGTCGAAAACCTGCTGCGACGATTTTGTGCGGCGCGCGCTCGTGCCGAGCGCTCGATCAGTGGCGCGATCGAGGCCCAGTTGTGCGCATCGGAACTGCGCCGACGAAACAAGGCCAGGCGCCGGAAGTGAGTTCCGGGCCTGGCCTTGGAGGGGAGCCGCGCGCCCCGGGTGGGGTGCGCGGCGTGCGCTTCAGCGCGCTGCGCGGTCGTCGATCAACGCAGCAGCGACAGCACCTGCTGCGGCAACTGGTTGGCCTGCGCGATCATCGCGGTGCCGGCTTGCTGCAGCACCTGGGCGCGCGACAGGTTGGCGGTTTCTGCGGCGAAGTCGGCGTCCTGAATCCGGCTGCGTGCGGCGCTCTCGTTCAGCGACGTGGTCTGCAGCGTCGAGATCGTCGAGGTGAAGCGGTTCTGGATCGCGCCGAGGTTCGCGCGGCTGGAATTGACGGAGGCCAGGGCGGCGTCGACCGCTGACATCGCGGCATTGGCGCCAGCCACCGATGAGATATCGACGGCAGACATCGCAGTTCCGGTGGCAGCAATCGCATTGGAAGAGGTCAGACCGCCTGTTTGCGCGAAAACGACGCTGCCCGTGGTGCCGGTGGGTGCTACGTAGTTGACGTTGACGGTGCCACCGTAAGTTGTGCCAGATACTGCACCGATGCCGAAGTCGGTGAGGCTGGAGCCTGTATATCCGCCAGCCGCGTAGCTCGCGGTGATATTGCGACCGTCGGCAGCAGCCAACGACACACCGCTGCCGGTGTCGGTCGCCGTCACGCCGGTGGCCGCCGATTGGGCATTGAGTGCAGCCACCACGTTGGCACGATTGCTGCCAAGGGCGGCACCACCACCGGTAACGCCGGCCACCGTAATCGCGACGCCGTTGACCGTGATGGTGGCATTGCCCGATGCAGAGCCCGCGCTTGTTTGTGCGGCTGCGGCAACGTTGGTGGCATTCGCGGTTGCGGTCAACCCGGCGACACCACCGGCATTGATGGCCGCCGCTTGCGCCTTGGCATCAACCGCGACACTGCCCAAAGCGATTGCCGCACCACTCCCAACCGTTACGGTCAGTGCCTGAGCCGCGTTGTTTGCCGTGCCGATTGATTGGTTCGCGAGTGTGAATCCTTGATATTGACCCAACGAACTGGTGCGCGCGCTGGCAATCGACGACACCGCGATGGTCTGACCGGCATTCGCCCCGACCTGGAAGTTCTGCGCCGCGAACGACCCATCGAGCACCTTGGTACCGTTGAAGTCGGTCTGGGTCGCCACGCGATCGATTTCCTGGATCAATTGCGAGGTCTCGGCCTGCAGCGCGGCGCGGTCCGAGGCGCTGTTGGTCGCGTTGGCCGATTGCACCGCCAACTGGCGGATGCGCTGCAGGTTGGTGCTGATCGAGCTGAGCGCGCCTTCAGCGGTCTGCGCCAGCGAGATGCCGTCGTTGGCGTTGCGGGCGGCCTGGTTCAGGCCGTTGATCTGCGACGTGAAGCGCTCCGAAATCGCCAGGCCGGCGGCGTCGTCCTTGGCGCTGTTGATGCGCAGGCCGGACGACAGGCGGTTGATGGAGGTGGACAGGGCGTTCTGCGAATTCGACTGGTTGATCTGGGCGGTCAGCGAATTGACGTTGAAGTTGATGACGGACATGAGAATTTCTCCTAAAGGGTTGAAGTGACTTCCGGCATGAGCGCTGTCATTGCCGCGGCAACTTTCACTGGGTGGCCCCTGAGGCCGCCGGTCAGATCGGCTGCGTTGAACTGACCACCGGAGTCAACCAGCGGCCTGCTGCGCCCGGCGTTCGTCAGCCTCAGATTCCTCGGCAGGGGGTTGGCCTGTTGGGAAACATCGGTCGCCTATTCCGGACCCCGGTTCGGATTTCTCTTCCCCGTTGGCAGGGTTATCGGGCCGGCGCTTTCGATACTTGAGGGTGCGTGTCAACAGAAATTTGCGGTGGCCCGTGGCGGGCGTTCAAAACGTCACGCCGCGCGGGGCCTGCACGTGCCAGAAAGGGGTGCGCCCCTGGTTCTTGTAGGAAGTTGCCTGACACGCGGCACCGAAAAACAAGGACTCAAGCGATAGAACTGGGCTGATGTTGCGGGGCTGATCGGGTCTTCACAATCTCTTTCACGTTGAGACACAAAGCAACGCGAGCCCACACCGCCAAGACGCACCGGAGCACCGCATGAACGCCGACCAGATCCTCACTGAAATCCGCGAAGCCAACCTGTCGTATTTGATGCTGGCGCAAAGCCTGATACGAACCGACCGCGAGCAGGCGCTGTACCGCCTGGGCGTGAGCGAAGAAAGTGCCGCGATGATCGCGCTGCTGACGCCGGCGCAGATGATGAAGGTGGCCTCGGGCAACACGCTGCTGTGCCGCTTCCGCATGGACGACGACCTGGTCTGGGGCCTGCTGACCAACCACGGCAAGGGCGCGGCGAACGACACCACCTCGCGCCTGCACGCCAGCATCCTGATGGCCGGGCGGCATCAGGAAGCGGCCTGATCCGATTTCAGCTCAGTTCCCTCTCCCTCCGGGAGAGGGTCAGGGTGAGGGAGGAGCGCACCGGCGGCCCTCACCCCCGCCCTCTCCCAGGGGGAGAGGGAGTCTCAAGACGCAACTCAGGACACCCCACCATGCGCACCAAGAGCATCCTCACCGAAGCCAAGCAGATCAGCCGCGCGGTCACGCTGATCCACCTGGGCGCGCGCCTGCAGGTGCTCGAGTCGGAGACCGACCTGTCTTACGAGCGCCTGCTGCGGCTGTACAAGGAAGTGGCCGGCAAGTCGCCGAGCAAGGGCCAGCTGCCGTTCTCGACCGACTGGTTCATGACCTGGCAGCCCAACATCCACGCCAGCCTGTTCCTGAACATCCACGAGTACCTGAACAAGGTGGCCGAGATGGACGAGATCGACACCGTCATCAAGGCCTACCAGCTCTACCAGGAGCAGACCCAGGCGCAGGGCCTGGAGGCGCTGCTGTCGGTCACGCGCGCCTGGCGGCTGGTGAAGTTCGTCGACAACGGCATGCTGACGATGACCCAATGCTCCAAGTGCGGCGGCCACTTCGTGACCCACCCGCACGAGATCGCCAAGCACTATGTGTGCGGCCTGTGCAACCCGCCGGCGCGCGCCGGCAAGGGCAAGGCGGCGGGCGGCATCCAGATGCACTAGTGCGCGAAGCGAAGGGCGCGGGGCCCCGAAGGGCCACGAAGGAGCCTCGGCTTGGGCCCACGGGGATTTACCAGCGCAGCGATCGGTGGAGGAGCGGGCTCGAAGCCCGCGACCGCCTACGCACAGTCCTCAAGTTCTTGCGCCCAACGCCGATAAGGCTCACGTCGAACCGATTTCTTGCTTGTCTCCTCCTGGCACATTCGTGTGTCTTCAAACGGGCCCTTCGGGGCTCGCTTTTTTTGGTGCGCCGGCGCGCGCTCTCAAGCCTCGCCGCGGCGAGCCGATAAAGCGGTGGCAAGGGTGCGCCGCGAGTGGCGGGCCCGCACAACGGAACCGTCACACCATGTTCGTTCTGATCGGCTGGGGCCTGGCACTGGTTTGCATCTTCGGGGTGTTCATCGCCCACGGCGGCAACATCCACGTGGTGCTGGAGGCGCTGCCGTTCGAGATGATCACGATCTTCGGTGCGGCCATCGGCGCCTTTCTGGTCAACAACCAGATGAAGGTCATCAAGGCCTCGCTGGCCGGCCTGGGCCGATGCTTCAAGGGCAGCAAATACAGCAAGGCGCGCTACATGGAGATGATGGCGCTGCTCTACGACATCTTGCAGAAGGCCCGCAAGGAAGGGCTGATGTCGATCGAAAAGGATGTGGAGGAGCCGCACAACTCGCCGATCTTCCAGAAGTACCCGGTGGTGGGCAACGACCACCACGTGGTCGAGTTCATCACCGACTACCTGCGCATGATGGTCTCGGGCAACCTGAACGCCCACGAGATCGAAAGCCTGATGGACAGCGAGATCGAGACCCACCACAACGAGGAGCACGCGGCGGTGGCCGCGATCGCGCGCGTGGCCGGCGGGCTGCCGGCGTTCGGCATCGTGGCCGCGGTGCTCGGCGTGGTCAACACGATGGGGTCGGTGGGCCAGCCGCCGGCGATCTTGGGCGGCATGATCGGCTCGGCGCTGGTCGGCACGTTCCTGGGCATCTTGCTGGCGTATGCGTTCGTCGAGCCGCTCGGCGGCCTGCTGGAGCAGAAGGTCGAAGACGGCTCGAAGGAACTGCAGTGCATCAAGACCACGCTGCTGGCGAGCATGCAGGGCTACGCGCCGCAGGTGGCGGTGGAGTTCGGCCGCAAGGTGCTGTATTCGGGCGACCGGCCGACGTTCGCGGAGCTCGAGAGCCACGTCAAGGGCCGCAAGTAGCGGGTGCCGGAAAGAGACCGAACCATGTCGGGCGATTCGAAAAAGCTCCAGCCGATCATCATCAAGCGCGTCAAGAAGGGCGGCCACGCGGCGCACGGTGGCGCGTGGAAGATCGCCTATGCCGACTTCGTGACGGCGATGATGGCGTTCTTTTTGCTGATGTGGCTGCTCGGCTCCACCGCCGAGGGCGACAAGAAGGGCATCGCCGACTATTTCGCCTCGCCGCTGAAGGTGGCGCTGCTCAACGGCGGCTCGGGTTCGGGCGACTCGTCGAGCGTGATCAAGGGCGGCGGCACCGATCTGTCGCGCACCGATGGCCAGGTCAAGAAGGGCGATGTCGAGGCGCCGCGCAAGACGCTGCAGCTCAAGGCGCTGAAGGCCGACCAGCGCCGTGCCGAGATCGCGCGCCTGGAGTCGCTGAAGCAGAAGGTCGAGGCGGCACTCGCCGCGAACCCGAAGCTCGCGCCGTTGAAGTCCCAGATCCGCCTGGACATGACGCCCGACGGCCTGCGCATCCAGATCGTCGACGACCAGAACCGGCCGATGTTCGACAGCGGCAGTGCGGTCGTCAAACCCTACATGCGCGACCTGCTGCGCGAGATCGGCTCGGTGCTGGCCGAGGTGCCGAACCGGCTCACGCTCGAAGGCCACACCGACGCCCACCCGTTCGTCGGTGGCGACGTGGGCTACAGCAACTGGGAGCTTTCGAGCGACCGTGCCAACGCCTCGCGGCGCGAACTCGGCGCCGGCGGCCTGCCCGACGACCGCGTGCTGCGCGTGCAGGGCCTGGCGTCGAGCGTGCTGTTCGACCCACAGGACCCGACCAACCCGGTGAACCGGCGCATCAGCATCATCGTGATGAACCGCGACGCCGAAGACCGCCTGCGCGGCCTGCAGGTCGACGACGCCGACGGCGCGGCCGAGCCGTTGGGCCGGGCCGCGTCGGTGCCTTCGTTCGTGCCGCCGATCGGCCGTTAGCCGCGGCGGGCGCGCCGCGGTGCACGTCACTTGGGCAGCAGCACCTTGTCGACGACGTGGATCACGCCGTTGGACTGCATCACGTCGGGGATCGTCACGTCGGCGGTGCGGCCGCTCTCGTCGGTGACCATCACGTGGCCGCCCGACGCGGTGGCGACGAGCGTGCCGCCCGACACCGTCTTCAGCGTCGCCTTGCCGCCGCCGGCCATGATCTCCTTCATCAGTGCGGCGGCGTCGAGCTTGCCGGCGACCACGTGGTAGGTCAGCACCTTGGTCAGTTCGGCCTTGTTGGCCGGCTTGAGCAGCGTGTCGACGGTGCCGGCCGGCAACGCGGCAAAGGCCTCGTTGGTCGGCGCGAACACCGTGAACGGGCCCGGGCCCTTGAGCGTGTCGACCAGCCCGGCCGCCTTCACGGCGGCCACCAGCGTGGTGTGGTCCTTCGAGTTCACCGCGTTGTCGATGATGTCCTTGGTGGCATACATCGGCGCCCCGCCGACCGTGACCTGGGCGATTGCCGTGACGGTCGAAACCGCCATCACCAGGGCCAGCGCGAGAGTGGAGAGCTTGATCTGTTTCATGTCGTGCGTTCCGATTGAAGTGGGTTGGAGGGTGACGCTGCCGTTGCCGCGTGAGGGCCGATACGCAGCGCGCCGACCGCCGGATGCACCGGATGCACCGAGCCTGCGTGGTGCCGCAGGGCCTGCGCCACAATGGCGCCCGGAGCTGCAACCCCCCGAAACCCAGACGATGCCCGCCATCCCAGCCGCACCGGCCCGCGACGAAGCGAAGCGCCTGGCCGCCTTGCTGGAGCTGGGCGTGCTCGACACGCTGCCCGAGCAGGCGTTCGACGACATCGTCGCGATCGCTGCGCAGATCTGCGGCACGCCGATCGGCCTGGTTTCGCTGGTCGACGCGCAGCGCCAGTGGTTCAAGGCGAAGGTCGGCCTGGGCGTCGATGAGACCCACCGCGACCTGGCCTTCTGCGCGCACGCGATCGTGGCCGCCGAGCCGGTGTTCGTCGTCGAAGACGCGCTGCAAGACCCGCGCTTCGCCGACAGCGCGCTCGTCACCGGCGCGCCGCACATCCGCTTCTACGCCGGCGCGCCGATCGTCCTGCCCGGCGGCCAAGCGTTGGGCACGGTGTGCGTGATCGACACGGTGCCGCGCCGGCTCGACGCGGCGCAACTCGGCGCGCTGCAGGCGCTGGCGCGCCAGGCCGCGGCACTGTTCGAGCTGCGTCAGCGCACGCGGGCGTCGCAGCAGCAGGCCATCGAACTCAAGCAGCTTTCGGAACAGGCCGCGGCCGAGCGCCGGCACAGTGCCGAGTTGCTCGAGATCGTGCTGCGCGGCGGCAACCTCGGTCTGTGGGACCTGCACGTGCCCAGCGGCGCCTTCACCATCAACGAGCGCGAACACGCGATGCTCGGCTACTCCGCGCAAGACGCCCGGCCCGAAGTGCTGGCCTGGCACACCCTCGTGCACCCCGACGACTGGCCGATGCTGAACGCGGCGATGGCGCCGCACCTGCGCGGCGAGACCGCCTACTGGGAATGCGAGCACCGCATGCGCCACAAGGACGGGCACACGATCTGGGTGCTCGACCGCGCGGTGGTGGTCGAGCGCGACGCCACCGGCGCCGCGCTGCGCATGGTCGGCACCCACATGGACATCACCGAGCGCCGGTGTGCCGGCGACGCGCTGGAGCGCGCCACCGACCTGCTGCAACGCATGGGCACGCTCGCCAAGGTGGGCGGCTGGGAGCTCGAGCTGGCGAGCGGCGAGATCACCTGGACCGACGAGGTCTACCGGATCCACGAGGTCGATCGCAGCACCGAACTTGCGCTGCTGGCCAACATCGAGTTCTACGCACCGCAGGCCCGGCCGCTCCTTCAGGCGGCCGTTGCGAGCGCCATCGAGCACGGCACGCCCTACGACCTCGAATTGCCGTTCATCACGGCCCGCGGCCGCGCGCTCACCGTGCGCACGCAGGGCGAAGCGGTGATGCGCGACGGCAAGGCGGTGCGCCTGTTCGGCACGTTCCAGGACATCACCGAGCGCAAGCGCACCGAGGCCGCGTTGCAGGTCAGCGAGGAGCGCCTGAGCCTGGCGCTTTCGAGCTCGCGCGTGGCCGTGTTCGACTGGGACATCACCACCGACCGCGTCTACCGCAGCGCCAATTTCTCGGTGATGCGCGGCGGCCCCGCCGACGAAGGCACCAGCACGATCGCCGAGGTGCAGGCCCTGATCCACCCGGCCGACCTGCTGACGGTGCGCACGACGATCCAGGCCGCGCTGCGTGGCGAGCTGCCGGCCTACGAGTTCGAGCACCGCATTCGCCGGTTCGACGGCGCCTGGATCTGGGTTCACGCGGTCGGCCGCGTGACCGAACGTGGCGCCGACGGGCGCGCGCTGCGCATCAGCGGCACCGACGAAGACGTGACCGAGCGCAAGGCCGCCGCGCAGGCGCTGCTCGACAGCCAGCGCCGGCTGCGGCTGATCACCGACAACCTGCCTGCGCTGGTGGCCTATATCGACCGCGACGAGCGCTACCGCTTCCTCAACGCGCACGTCGGCACCGTGTTCCGGATCGATCCGCAGGCGACGCTCGGCCGCACGATGCGCGAAGTGCGCGGCGAGGCCACCTACGCCGCGCTCGCGCCGCATGTCGCGCAGGCGCTGCGCGGCGAGGCCAGTATCTTTTCGTATGCCGACCAGATCGGCGGCCGTTCGTACCGCTACCAGTCCAACTACGTCCCCGATGTCGATGGCGCGGGCGCGGTGCAGGGCTTCTACGCGATGACGTTCGACATCACCGAGCTGCACGAGACGCAGCGCCAGCTCGAACGGCTCGCCCGCGTCGACGCGCTGACCGGCCTGCCCAACCGACGCCAGGTCGACGACCGCATCAAAGAGGCGATGGCGCGCACGCGCCGCACCCGGCGGCCGATGGCGGTGATGTTCCTCGACATCGACCACTTCAAGGCGATCAACGACGCGCTCGGCCATGCCGGGGGCGACGCGGTGCTGTGCGAGTTCGCGCGCCGCCTGAAGGCTTGCGTGCGCACCACCGACATGGTTGCGCGCTTCGCCGGCGACGAATTCGTGGTGCTGCTCGAAGGCGTCGAAGGCGCCGCCGAACTCGATCGGCTCGCCGCCAAGGTCGTTGCCTGCATCCGCCCGCGGTTCCAGGTCGGCGCGGCTGCGCTCGACGTCACCACCAGCGTCGGCGTGACCTTGTACGGCGGCGCCGAGCAGACCGCCGCCGAGGTCCTGAGTCGGGCCGACGGTGCGCTGTACCAGGCCAAAAAGCAGGGGCGCAACCGCCACGCGGTGGCGTGATGCCGGTGTGTGCCCGATGGATCAGATCGCGTCGATCCACGGACGTCGAGGCGTCGTGGATGAAGCATCTGATCGTCGGCG
>JAGWTP010000190.1 GCA_028868895.1 Burkholderiales bacterium | reverse complement strand
CGATGATGCCCAAGCCGTTCGCCAACCAGCCCGGCAGCGGCATGCACTTCCACGTCTCGCTGTGGCAGGGCGAGCGCGGTCTGTTCGATGACGCATCGGGCGACGCGCCCGCAACCCTGCCGCCCTTGCTGCGCCACTTCATCGGCGGCGTGCTGGCGCATTCGGCGGCACTGTGCGCGGTCGCCGCGCCCACCGTCAACTCGTACAAGCGGCTGGTGGTCGGCGAGTCGCTGTCGGGCACGAGCTGGGCGCCGGCGGTGGTAGCGCACGGCCCGAACAACCGCACCGCGCTGGTCCGCACCCTGCCCGGGCGCTTCGAGTGGCGCCTGCCCGATGCCTCGGCCAACCCGTACCTCGCCAGCGCCGCGCTGATTGCCGCCGGGCTCGACGGCATCGACCGCGCGCTCGACCCCGGCCCCGCCTGCACCGACGACCTGTTCGAGTGCACGCCCGCCGAACTGGCCGCGCGCGGCATCGGCGTGCTGCCGCAAAGCCTGGGCGAGGCCATCACCGCGCTCGAAGCCGACGGCGTCGTGCGCGACGCGCTCGGCGCCGCGCTCAGCACCGAGTTCATCCGCCTCAAGCGCGCCGAGGCGACGGCCTACGCGCGCCATGTGAGCGCCTGGGAGCTGGAGCGCTATGCCGCGGCGTTCTGACGCCGCCGCCGCGCACCTCGTCGCCCGCCGCCCGCACGGATGAGCGAGCGCGTCCCCTGGCTCGCCTACCTGAGCCTGTGCGCGAGCATGGCGCTGGTGGGCAGCTACGTGGGGCTGTCCAAGGTGCTGGTGCTGGTGTTCCCGATCTTCCTGCTGGCGTGGCTGCGCTTCGGCATCGCCGCGCTGGCGATGGCCGGCTGGGTCAAGCGCAGTGCGGCCGAGGCGCCGCTGGGCCGCCACGACCGCTGGCTGCTGTTCCTCGAATCGTTCTTCGGCAACTTCCTGTTCTCGATCTGCATGCTGTTCGGCGTGTCGCTGAGTTCGGCGCTGGCCGCCGGCGTGATCATGGCCGGCATCCCGGCCGCGGTGGCGC
The DNA here is from genome assembly GCA_028868895.1 of Burkholderiales bacterium. Lineage (GTDB taxonomy): Bacteria > Pseudomonadota > Gammaproteobacteria > Burkholderiales > Burkholderiaceae_C > LMDS01. Next base: position 2,079 of record JAGWTP010000190.1, on the reverse strand, counting down.
TGCTGTCCAGGGCGTTCCTGAAGGAGCGCATCGCGCCGCGCGTGCTCGCCGGCATCGGCTGCGCGGTCGGCGGCATCGCGCTGGTCTCGTTCACGAAGAACGCCGACTCTGCGCATCACGGCTCGCTGCTCGGCAACCTGCTGCTGCTCGGCGCGGTGACCTGCGAGGCGAGCTACGTGGTGATCGGCAAGCGGCTCACCGCCAACGTCAGCCCCAGGCGCATCAGCGCGCTGATCAACCTGTGGGGCCTGGCGCTGGTCACGCCGCTGGGACTGTGGCAGGCGCTGCGCTTCGATTTTGGCGCGGTGGCTTCGGGCTCATGGTGGTTGCTGGCGTTCTATTCGATCGCCGCCAGCATGGTCACCGTGTGGCTGTGGATGACCGGCCTGAAGCACGTGCCGGCATCGAAGGCGGGCATCTTCACGGTGCTGCTGCCGATCAGCGCCGCGGCCGTCGGCGTGGCGCTGCTCGGCGAGCACTTCGATGCCGCGCAGGCGGCAGCCTATGGGCTCGCGCTGGCCGGCGTGGTGCTGGCGACCTGGCCGTCGCGGCCCGCCGCGGTGGCCTGACGCCAGGCGCTCAGGCGAGCGTCGCCGCGCCTTCGCGAGCGAGCCGGCTGACCGTGGCCGGCGCCTCGTGCTTCAAGCGGTGATCCGACCACACCTGGCGCCAGTGGCGCGCCCCCGGCAAGCCGTTGCGCAGGCCGATCATGTGGCGCGCCACGTGCGACCACGGCTCACCGGCGTCGACCACGCGCTGCATGTACTCGACCATCGCGTCCTCGACCGCATCGCGGTCCTTCGGCGCATCGGGCGCGCCGAAATGGCGGGCGTCCCAGTCGGCCATCAGCCACGGGTGGTGATAGGCCTCGCGGCCGAGCATCAGCCCGTCGACGTGCGCGAGCTGCTCGTCGATCTGCGCGTTCGTCTTCACGCCGCCGTTGAGCACGATCGTCAGCGCCGGGAACTCGCGCTTGAGCCGGTGCACCGTCTCGTAGCGCAGCGGCGGCAGCTCGCGGTTCTCTTTCGGGCTCACGCCCTTCAGCCAGGCGTTGCGCGCGTGCACGATGAACACGCGGCAGCCGGCCTGCGCCACCGTGCCGACGAAGTCGCGCACGAACTCGTAGCTCTCGGTGCGATCGATGCCGATGCGGTGCTTCACCGTCACCGGCAGGGCAACCGCGTCGACCATCGCCTTCACGCAATCGGCCACCAGTTGCGGCTCGGCCATCAGGCAGGCCCCGAACGAGCCTCGCTGCACGCGCTCGCTCGGGCAGCCGCAGTTCAGGTTGACCTCGTCGTAGCCCCACTGCTCGGCCAGCTTCGCGCACCGCGCCAGCTCGGCCGGCTCGCTGCCGCCGAGCTGCAACGCGAGCGGGCGCTCCACGTCGCTGAAGTCCAGATGCCGCGGCACGTCGCCGTGCAACAACGCGCCGGTCGTCACCATCTCGGTGTACAGGCGGGTGCGGCGCGTCAGCAGGCGATGGAAGACACGGCAGTGCCGGTCGGTCCAGTCCATCATCGGGGCAACAGACAATTTCCACGGCGACAACCTATGTGTTTCGTGGCGTACAGAGGTAGTAGTCACTGACCTAAAAGCACCGTGTGCGGGTTGAAGTGCACACGTCGTGCACACATGGGGAACTAAGCGGGCACAATGAGGACATCAAAGGATGATCACGGAGTGCACACGAATGGCCTCATTTTCGCAGTTGCCGAGCGGTAAGTGGCGCGTCCAGGTGCGGCGCGCCGGCCTGTACCGCGCGGGCACGTTCAACACCAAGCGCGAGGCCAAAGACTGGGCCGGCGGCATCGAGTCGCAGGCGCAGCACATCGCCGCCGGCGGGTTCGCACCGGTGCCCAAGGGCTCGACCCTGGGCGACCTGATCGACAAGTACCGCGAGAGCGTCGCCAAGGTGCCCGGCCGGACGAAGGACGCCACGTTGACGATGCTCTCGGCTCGGCTCGGCAAGGTGAAGCTCGCATCGTTGAACGCGGTAACGCTGCGCGACTTCATCGACCAGCGGATGGGGGACGGCGCCGGCGGCGTGACGATATCGGCCGACCTGTCGTTCCTGTC
>JAGWTP010000189.1 GCA_028868895.1 Burkholderiales bacterium | reverse complement strand
GCCACCGCGGGTGGCCGCGCGGGCAGCGCTGCGTCGGGCGCCGTCGCGGCGGCCTTGGCGGGCGTTGCCGAAGCGACCGCGGGTGCCGCATCGGCAGCGCCGCGTGGCGCGCCGCGAACCAGCCAGTCGCGCCACTGTGCGACGTGCTCGGGCCAGTCCTCGGGCGACGGCGACAGCGCGGCATCGAGCGCGCTCAGCAATGCCACGCCGTAGTGCGGCCGGGCGGCCGGCTCGAAGGTTCTGGCAATTGCCACGGCAATCGGTTCGCGCTGCGCATCGGCGAGCGGCGCCGCGGCACCGGTGATGCAAAAGCGCATGACCTGCGCCAGCGCGTGCAGGTCGCCGGCGCCCACGGTCGCACGCGCTGCGGCGGCGCCGGCACCGAGCGGCGCGAACGGCGGCTGCAGGCCCGCCATCAGCGCGGTCACCAGGTCACCGCTCACCTCCCGGCCGGCCGCGCCCGGGCCGAGCAGCAGTGGCCGGTCGTCGGCGAGCAACAGAATGTTCGCCGGCGTCACGCCGCCATGCGCGTGGCCGGTGCGGTGCAGCGCTTCGAGTGCACCGAGCAGGCCCTCGAGCAACTCGCGCAGCGAGGCTTCGTCGGGGGCGGCGCGCATGCTGCGGCGCAGGTCGAGCAGGCGCTGGCCTACGTAGTACGGCATCACGCGGTAGGCGGTGCCGTTGGCCTCGAACAGCTGCAACACGCGCACCAGCGCCGGATGGTCGCAGCGCGCCAGCAGGCGCGCCTCGTCGATGAAGGCACGCAGGCCGCGCTCGACCACGTCTTCATGCGGCGCCTCGGTGGCCAGCACCCGTTGCGCCGCGTCGCGCCGCACGTAGCGCGTCGGCAGGTATTCCTGGATCGCCACGGGGATCGCCAGCGCATGGTCGGTGGCGAGGTAAACCACGGAGCTCAGGCTGCGCGCGACCACGCGCTGGATCTCGAACCCGCCGAGCCGCGAACCCGGCATCAGCGACGGGACGGACCGCGCGGCCGGCGGCGCAGGGTCCGGTTGGAGTGGGGAAGATTGCATCGGGACGCCGTATATCGCGCCCGACCAGCTTAGCGCGACGCCGGCGCGTGCCTGTTCGGATTTGTAGAGCCGTCGCGCGGTGTCACAGCCGCTTGCAACTTCTACATGTTCCAACACTCGCCCCGGACGGCGCGACCACGATACGGGAATGCGCGATTTCGAGGATTCCACGCTCTGGCGCGTGAGTGGGTTCGAGCGGGTGCGGATGCTGACCGGCACCAGCGGTTTCGCGCGTCTGGCCGGCCCCACCGTGTTGCCCACGACGCTGCTGGCCGACCTGAACCGGCTCGACTCCGACGGCGCCGGCAACGACGTGCTCGAAATCGTGGCGGCCTGCATGCGGCATCACGAACCGGCCTTGCTGTGCCTGCAGTACGAGGGACTGGTGTGGCCCGTGACATTGTTTCCGTCGCACATGCTCTACCACTCGCCGCGCGACCTGGCCCAGGCGACGCCGCCGGCGCTGGCGCGCTTGGCATTGCTCAGCACCGAGCCGCCCGGCGTGCGACCGCCCGGCCACTGGATGTACGAGCGTGTCGGCCAGGCCGGGCACTATCGCCCGTTGCTGCCGTTGCTGTGGTCGCTGGCGTTGGACGGGCCGCGCAGCGAACTGCTCGCCGAGATCGCCGGCACGGCCGCCTACCGCGCGATCAAGAGCCCGGCCGAAGAGGGCGTGGTGATGAGCGGCGCGCTGCGCTCGGCCGCCGAGCGGCTGCGCCGCGAGACCGTGCCGCTGCGCACGATCTGCGGCTGGCCGGGCATGAGCCTGGACCGCGCGAGCCGCCTGCTCAATGGGCTGTACCTGGCCTCGGCCCTGCTCGCCACGCGCGCCCACCCGGCCGCGCGCGCCGCGCCGCGCGGATTGCGCGAGTTGTGGCTCGGCGCCAAATCCCGCCGCTGACCGCGCGGCGGGACGCGACGCGCCGCGTCAGCCGATCTCGTGCACCCGGTGGCAGGCCACGCGCTGCCCGCTGCCCAGGTCTTCGAGCGGCGGCACTTCGGCCCGGCAGCGCGCCACCGCGTGCGGGCAGCGCTGGTGAAACGCGCATCCCGACGGCGGCGTCAGCGGTGACGGCAGTTCGCCCGTCAACACCGGCCGGTCCCGCCGGGCGCCGGCGTCGATGCGCGGCGTGCTCGCCAGCAGCGCGCGCGTGTACGGGTGGCGCGGCGTGCCGAACAGCATCGCCTTCGGTGCCTGCTCGACGACCTTGCCGAGGTACATCACCAGCACCTCGTCGGCGATCAGCTCGACCACCGCGAGGTTGTGCGAGATGAACACGTAGGCCACCCGCGTCTCGTCCTGCAGGTCCATCAGCAGGTTCAGCACCTGGGCCTGGATCGACACGTCGAGCGCCGACACCGGCTCGTCGAGCACGACGATGCGCGGCTGCAGCATCAGCGCGCGGGCGATCGCGACCCGCTGGCGCTGCCCGCCCGAGAACATGTGCGGGTAGCGCACGTCGTGCTCGGGGCGCAGGCCGACGCGCGCCAGCATCGCGCGGGCGCGTTCGCGGCGCTCGGCCCGGGTCGCGGCGGTGTTGATCGCCAGCGGCTCCTCGAGCGCGTGGCCGATCTTCTTGCGCGGGTTCAGGCTCGCGTACGGGTTCTGGAACACCATCTGCACCTGCTGGCGCAACCGTTTCTTCAACGCGGCGTCGGCGTGCGTCACGTCGGCACCGTCGAGCAGCAGCGCACCGCGGGTCGGCCGCTCGATCATCGTCAGCTGGCGTGCCAGCGTGCTCTTGCCGCAGCCCGATTCGCCGACCACCGCGAGCGTGGTGCCGGCGCAAAGCGTGAACGACACGCCGTCGAGGGCCCGAGCGAGCGCCTTCGGCGTCAGGAAGCCGGTCGACACCGGGTAGTGCTTGGCCAGCGCCGAGGCCTCGAGCACGACGGCGCCACTCATGACAGCCCCTCGTCCGATGAATACATCGACCGACCCCCCGAGGGGAGTAAGTGGCGCGGCTCCGAGCCGGCCTGCGCCGGCTTGGACGCCACGAACGCCGGCGGCGTCTCGCGGCCGGCGCGGGCCGCATGGGCCACGAAGTGGGCCACCTCATGGCCATTGGGAGCGGCCCGGCG
>JAGWTP010000188.1 GCA_028868895.1 Burkholderiales bacterium | reverse complement strand
ATGTGCATCTGCGCGACCACCCGCTTCATGGTCTCGATCGGGCACGGCGAGCCGGCCATGATGCCGGTGCGCAGCGAGCTCAGATCGAAGCTGGCGAACTGCGGGTTGTCGAGTTCGGCGATGAACATCGTCGGCACGCCGTGCAGCGCGGTGCAATGCTCCTCGCTCACCGCGGCCAGCGTGGCGACCGGGTCGAACGACTCGCCCGGGAACACCATCGCCGCGCCGCTGGCCACGCAGGCCAGCACCGCCAGCACCATGCCGAAGCAGTGGTACAGCGGCACCGGGATGCACAGGCTGTCGGCTTGCGTGAGCCGCATCGCCTGCGCAATGAAGCGCGCGTTGTTGACGACGTTGTGGTGCGTCAGCGTGGCGCCCTTCGGGTTGCCGGTGGTGCCGCTGGTGAACTGGATATTGATCGCGTCGAAGCAGCTCAGCGCCGCGCCCGCGGCATCGAGCGCCGCCGCGTCGAAGTGCTCGCGGCCGCGTTGCATCACCGCGTCGAAGTTCAGCATGCCGGGCGTGGCCTCGGCGCCCAGCCGGATCACCAGTTGCAGCGCCGGCAGGCGCGCGGCCTGCAGTGCGCCGGGCGCGCAGCGGGCGAGCTCGGGCGCGAGCCTTTGCAGCATCTCGAGGTAGTCGGAGCTCTTCAGCCGCTCGGCGCTGACGAGCGCGCGGCAGCCCGAGATGTTCAGCGCGTATTCCAGTTCGCTCAGCCGGTAGGCCGGGTTGATGTTGACCAGGATCACGCCGATGCGCGCGGTGGCGAACTGCGTCAGCAGCCACTCGGACCGGTTCGGCGACCAGATGCCGAGCCGGTCGCCGGCGCGCAGGCCCGACGCGAGCAGCCCGGCCGCCAGCGTGTCGACCTCGCGCGCCAGTTGCGCCCAGCTCCAGCGCAGCGCCTGCTCTCGGAAGACCGCGGCGTTCGCCGGGCCGAATCGGGCCGCGGTGTCGCGCAGCAGCGCGGCGATGGTCGCGGTGGAAAGCTCCGCGTCGGGCGCGCCCCGCACGTGGGCCAGCCCGTTGCGCGGCGCGATGCCGAGCTCCCCGTTGCCTGTCAGTGCCATGTGAATCTCCTTGCGGCTTGCCGGACCGCTCGATCCGGGCCCCGCCAATTTACGCTGCCGGGCGGCGCGCGCGCCGGGCGCGCAAGCGCGAGCCCCGGTGCCGCGTCAGAACGGGCCCTTCTCGAGCCAGCGCTCGATCTGCGCGCGGCGGTCGTTGCCCCAGAAAGGCTCGCCGTCGATGATGAAGAACGGCGCGCCGAACACGCCGAGCGCGATCGCCGCATCGTTGGCGGCCTTCAGCGCCGCCTTCCACTGCGGGTCGTTCCAGATGTCCTGGGCCTGCATGGCGTCCAGCCCGAAGTCGGTGGCCAGCCGTTGCAGTGCGGCCGGGTCGCTCAGGTCGGCGCCGCGCGCGAAGTACGCGCGCAGGCAGTGGCGGGCCCATTCGCGCGCGCGCGCCGGGTCGCCGGCGTTCAGCCACCAGAAGATGCGCGCGGCGTTCTGCGTCGGTATCGGGAACTTTTCGGGCAGCTTCAGCGGCACGCCGGCAAAGCGCGCCGAGCGCTCGAAATCGAGCAGCGAGTATTCGCGCTTGAGCGGGTAAGACACCGGGCTCTTCAGCTCGGCGGCCTGGAACGTGGCGCCGAGCAGGATCGCCTTCCAGTTCACGGTGCGGCCGTGGCGCGCGGCCAGCGCCTCGATCCATTCGGAGGCGATGTAGGAGTACGGCGACGAGAAGTCGAAGTAGAAGTCGATCGGGCGTTGCGGGGCGTTCATGAACCCGAGCCTACTGCGTCGCCTGCGCAACGGGTTGCGCACTTTCCCGAAGCGCGCGCGAGCCGAGAGCGCCGGCCGGCAGGCAACCCGGGTAGAGCGTGTCCAACGCATCGGCCAGCGCCTGCGCGACGACGGGCACGAGCGCTGCCTCGATCCGGCGCTCGGCCTCGGCCTCGGCCGCACCGTCGCCGGCCGCGCCGGGCCGCAGCTCACGCTCGCGCCACAGCGCCGCGAGCGCCGCCCGGTGCGGCGCCAGCGCGCGTTGGACCACCTCGCGCCAGTGCGGTGGTGCTTCGCCTTGCGTCCATTCGCCGCGGCCGCGGCCGAAGTGCGCCACCGCCAGGTAGCGCAGCAGCGCGGCTTCGAGCATCGGGCCGAGCGCCTCGGCGTTCCAGGCCACCCACGACCGGTCGGTGCCGCGCACGAGGTTGACGCAGCGCGCGAGCCCGGCCGCGCCGAGCGCCCCGATCAGCCCGCCGGCGAGCAGGCCGCCGCCGAGCGTGAGGCCGCCACTGGCGATGTCGGCCTTCAGCCCGACCAGCGCGCCGCTGACCATGCCGCCCCAGATCGCCGCCTTGCCTTCGTCCAGGCGCAGGCGGGTCTCGAAATGCGTCGCCAGCCGATTCAGGATCTCGCCCTGCGCCCGGCCTTCGAGGCCGTGCAGGCCGATCAGCTCGAGCGTGTTCGCGCGCACCTCGGCGTCGAGCCGCTCGGCCAGTGCCTGCTGCGCCAACGCGGTCGGCGACGGCTGCTGGTTGCCGATGCCGAGCGTGCGGCCGGCCTGGCGCAGGCGTGCGCCCAGCCGCCCCGGATCGGGCAACTCCTGATGCGCAGCGGCCAGCCGGGCCAGGCTGCGCGCGAGCGCGCGCGCCGCGGCGTCGAAGGTCTGCAGCCGCTGCGCCTGCCAGGCTTCGCGCAGGCGTTCCATCAACGGGCGCTGCGCGGCACCCAGTACCGCCTCGATCGCACGCAGCAGCGTGATCTCCTGGACCCAGCAGCGCGCGAACGCGTCCAGCGGCAACACCGCCTGGACGTGCGCGTACGCCGCTAGATGACCGCGCCAGCGCTCGATCTCGGCGGCCTCGAAGGCAGCCTCGCGCGGCGCACCGAGCTGGTTCAGCAGCACGATCACCGGCTTGCCGGTCCAGCCGAGCAACTCCATCTCGGGCGCCACGTAGCCGGCGGCCTCGGGCGACTCGGCGGCATTGACGAGATACAGCAGCACGTCGGCCTCGTCGCGCACATTGCGCAGCGCCTGCTGGCTGGCCCAGAACGCGCGGTCGCGCCAGCGGTCCCAGACCTCGCTGACGAACCAGCCGAGCGGGTTGGCCGACGCGCGCAGCCGC
>JAGWTP010000009.1 GCA_028868895.1 Burkholderiales bacterium | reverse complement strand
GAGCCGACACGGTAGGTCAGGTTGACGGTGGTGGTCGGCTTCGAATCGTCGGCCACCAGCAGCACCTGCAGCCCGTTGGGCAGGCGATATTCGTCGGTGCCCTCGACCGACGTGACCGCGATGATGCCGCCGGGCAGCGCCCGCGCCATCGCGGGGCCCGCACCCCAGGCCAGGCAAGCGACGAGCAGGACGGAACGGGCAAGCGAACGCAGCAGCTGGGTCATGACGGGCAACCGGATTGGAGGTGGACGAGACGCGGGGCGGAGATCCGCGCGCTGCGACCGCTACGCAACCAATTGCTTGCGGTAGCTCTCGATGCCGTCGCGTATTTCCTGGCGCGCCGATTCCGGCCCTTCCCAGCCCTGGATCCTGACCCACTTGCCGGCCTCGAGATCCTTGTAGTGCTCGAAGAAATGCTGGATCGCCTTCAGCCGCATCGGGTTGATGTCCTCGGGCTTTTGCCAGTGGGTGTAGATCGGCAGGATCTTGTCGATCGGCACCGCGAGCAGTTTGCTGTCGCCACCGGCCTCGTCTTCCATCTTGAGCACGCCGATCGGGCGGCATGTGACGACCACGCCCGGCGTGAGCGCGAACGGCGTGATCACCAGCACATCGACCGGGTCGCCGTCGTCGGACAGGGTCTGCGGGATGTAGCCGTAGTTGCACGGGTAGTGCATCGCGGTGGTCATGAAGCGATCGACGAACAGCGCACCGCTGGCCTTGTCGACCTCGTACTTGATCGGGTCGGCATTCATCGGAATCTCGATGATCACGTTGAACTGCTCGGGGGCGTGGGCGCCGGGGGTCACGTTGTGCAGGCTCATGGAATTCTCTGGTGCGCGGTAAGCGTCCATTTTACGGTGCGTGATGCGCCGGCTCGGACGAGCGCGAACCGGCCTGCGACCACTGGAAAATACCATGGCGGCGTCATTGCCTTGACTCATCCCATCCCGTAGCATCCCGCGTGGCCCGGCCGACCCCCGGCTGCAGTCGGCCACACCACCCCAACAAAGCACTCGACGAGGAAGGACACCCCTTGATCACCACATCGATGGCGCTCTATTTCGCGCTGGCCTGCGGCCTGGCCGCAGTCATCTACGGCTTCGTGCAGCGAAGCTGGATCCTCAGCCAGGACGCGGGCAACGCGCGCATGCAGGAAATCGCCGGTGCAATCCAGCAAGGTGCCGCCGCCTATCTGGCGCGGCAGTACAAGACCATCGCGATCGTCGGCGTGGTGCTGGCGATCCTGATCTTCGTGTTCCTCGATCACCTGAGCGCGGTCGGCTTCGTGCTCGGTGCCCTGCTCTCCGGCGCCTGCGGCTTCATCGGCATGAACGTGTCGGTGAAGGCCAATGTGCGCACCGCACAGGCGGCCACCCGCGGCATCGGTCCGGCGCTCGACGTCGCCTTCAAGGGCGGCGCCATCACCGGCATGCTGGTGGTCGGCCTGGGCTTGCTCGGCGTGTCCTTCTTCTTCATGTTCCTCACCGCCAGCGGCACCACCACGACCGACCTGTCGGCCGCGCTCAAGCCGATGCTGGGCTTCGCGTTCGGTGCCTCGCTGATCTCGATCTTCGCGCGGCTCGGTGGCGGCATCTTCACCAAGGGCGCCGATGTCGGCGCCGACCTGGTGGGCAAGGTCGAAGCCGGCATCCCCGAAGACGACCCGCGCAATCCGGCGGTGATCGCCGACAACGTCGGCGACAACGTCGGCGACTGCGCCGGCATGGCCGCCGACCTTTTCGAGACCTACGCGGTCACGCTGATCGCCACCATGTCGCTGGGCGCGCTCGTGGTCAAGGGCGCAATGATGTCGGCGGTGATCTACCCGCTGATGCTGGGTGGCGTCTCGATCATCGCGTCGATCATCGGCTGCTACTTCGTCAAGGCCTCGCCCGGCATGAAGAACGTGATGCCGGCGCTCTACAAGGGCCTGATGGTGGCCGGCGTGCTGTCGCTGATCGCGTTCTACTTCGTCACCACCGCGTTCATGCCGGCCGATGCGCTCGGCGCGGGCACCCACCTGCGCCTGTTCGGCGCCTGCACCGTCGGCCTGGTGCTGACCGCCGCGCTGGTGTGGATCACCGAGTTCTACACCGGCACGCAGTACGGCCCGGTGCAGCACATCGCGCAAGCCTCGACCACCGGCCACGGCACCAACATCATCGCCGGCCTGGGCGTGTCGATGCGCTCCACCGCCTGGCCGGTGCTGTTCGTCTGCCTGGCCATCCTTTCGGCCTACCAGCTCGCCGGCCTGTACGGCATCGCGATCGCGGCGACCTCGATGCTGAGCATGGCCGGCATCGTGGTCGCACTCGACGCCTACGGCCCGATCACCGACAACGCCGGCGGCATCGCCGAGATGGCCGAGTTGCCCAAGAGCGTGCGCGACGTGACCGACCCGCTCGACGCGGTGGGCAACACCACCAAGGCCGTGACCAAGGGCTACGCGATCGGCTCGGCCGGCCTGGCCGCGCTGGTGCTGTTCGCCGACTACACCCACTCGCTCGCCGGCCGTGGCATGAGCGTGAGCTTCGACCTGAGCGATCCGCGGGTCATCGTCGGCCTGTTCATCGGCGGCCTGATTCCCTACCTGTTCGGCGCGATGGCGATGGAAGCGGTCGGCCGTGCGGCGGGCGCCGTGGTGGTCGAGGTGCGACGCCAGTTCCGCGACATCAAGGGGATCATGGAAGGCACCGCCAAGCCCGAGTACGGCCGCGCGGTCGACATGCTGACCACCGCCGCGATCAAGGAAATGATCGTTCCGAGCCTGCTGCCGGTGGTGGTGCCGATCCTGGTCGGCCTGCTGCTCGGCCCGGCCGCGCTCGGCGGCTTGCTGATGGGCACGATCGTCACCGGCCTGTTCGTCGCGATCTCGATGTGCACCGGCGGCGGCGCCTGGGACAACGCCAAGAAGTACATCGAAGACGGCCACCACGGCGGCAAGGGTAGCGAGGCCCACAAGGCCGCGGTGACCGGCGACACCGTCGGCGACCCGTACAAGGACACCGCCGGCCCGGCCGTCAACCCGCTGATCAAGATCATCAACATCGTCGCGCTGCTGATCGTGCCGCTGCTGCCCACCGGCGCGGCAACCAGCGGCACCGCCGTGGGCACGGCTGCGGCCCCCTCGGCAACCGCCGTGGTGGCAGTGGCACGGGCCAACGAGGCTGCGGCCTTCAGGGTCGAAGGCACCGTCGTGACATTCGACACCAGCGCCGCCAAGGCGCCGGCAGGGCTGCGCTAGCCCGCGCGCGCCGAAGGTGCCCGCTCTCAGCCGGCGGCGATGAACCGGTCGGCGCGGGCCGCCACCAGGACGGCCGGCAGGTTCGAATCGAGCAGGTCGACGGGCCTGCGTTCGTTCAACCAGCAGTTGGGCTGAGAGAACCAGATCGCGAGCGTCCAGCCGTCGAACTCGCAGGCCAGTTCGGCCAGCACCCGTCGCGGCCCCGGCTTGAGCGACAGGTCGCGCAATTCGAACTGGAACATCGGCACCCAGAACAGGCGCCGCCATTCGAAGCCGAACACCTCACCTGACACGATGAGCCTGGCCAGGCTCACGCCGTCGCCGCGCCGGTGGTCTTCGAGCAGGCGGGCCAGATCGTCACCGCGCGCAGTGCCGCCGGTGGCCTGATAGGCCGCGCTCATCGCGTAGAAATCGCGATCGCTCGGAACGGTCTCGATCGGATCGGCGGGCATCGAGGCGGTGGTCTCGAACGACGCCGTCGGGCTCATCGCCGAAGTGGCGCGCGGAAATGCAATCGGCTTCGGTGCGGTTCGTGCTGAGTACATGGGCGCCTCTCCACAAGACCCGTTGCGACGTTGATCACCGTTGTTGGTGAAGCGTCGGACGCGAGCGTGCGCGCGAGGCGAATCGCTTGTCTGTGCGTTAGCGCACATGCCGCGTGCCGCGTGCCATCGATCACATCCGGCACACCGGCGCGCCGCCGTGACAACCTGTGTGTTGCTCATCGCACAGACACGCCGGGGATCGGTGCGTACAAGCCTGTCTTTCGATGCCAGCCGCGCGATGCGCCCACCCGCAGGGAAGACCTCATGAACCCGTTCCACAGACTTTTCAAAACCCGGATCGGATGGATCCCCACCCTGCTGACCGCCGCCTTCGTGGCCGGCTGCGGCGGCGGGCTCGACCCGATTCTGGGCAGCCCGTCGATCGGCGTCGCAAGCGCGACCGTGGCCGACACCACGCGACCCACGGTGACCTTCACGGTGCCGGCCGACACCGCCACCAACGTGGCCACCAACACCCAGATCACCGCGACCTTCAGCAAGGACATGAACGCGGCGACGCTGACCGGCACCACACCCAGCTTCACCGTCGCCAACACCACGCTCGGCACCGCGGTCGCCGGCACGGTGAGCTACTCGGCCGCGGCGCGCACCGCCACCTTCACGCCGACCACGCCGGCCACGCTGGCGAGCAACACGCTCTACACCGCCACCATCACGACCGCGGCCACCGACGTCGCGGGCAATGCGCTGGCCGGCACCAGCACGGCATTGCCGGCCAACCACGTCTGGAGCTTCACGACCGGCGCGGCCGCCGACACCACGGCGCCCACCGTCACCGCGATCAACCCGGCCGATGCCAGCACCGGCAGCTGCCTGACGAAGACCATCAACGCCACGTTCAGCAAGCCGATGGACGCGGCCACGATCACCACCGCCACGTTCGGTGTGACCGCGGGCGGCGTGGCCGTCGCGGGTACCGTGAGCTACGACGCGGCGAACCGGATCGCCACCTTCAAGCCCAGCGCCGGCTTCGCGGCCAGCACGGCGTTCGTCGCCACCGTCAAGTCCGGCAGCACCGGAGTCAAGGATCTGGCGGGCAACCCGCTGGCCGCCGATCGGGTCTGGGGCTTCACGACCGGGACGCAGGCCTGCACGGCGCCCGTCAACCTGGGCAGCGCGGCGTCGTTCGGCGCGTTCGGCGGCGGCGCCGGCGTCACCAACCAGGGTGTCAACACGGTCGTCAACGGCAACCTCGGCACCACGGCTGCCTGCACGCTGGTCACCGGCTTGCATGACGCATCCAACGTCTACACCGAAACGCCGCTCAACGTTGGTGTCGTCAACGGCACCATCAACTGCGCGCCGCCCGCACCGGGAACGGCCACGACGATGGCGATCGCCACCCAGGCGCAGAGCGATGCACTTTCGGCCTGGAACGCGCTCAAGGCCCTGCCCCCGGGCGGCGACCCCGGCGCCGGCCAGCTCGGCGGGCAGGTGCTGCCCCCGGCCGTCTACACCTCGGCTGGCGGCACCTTCGCGATCACCAATGGCGACCTGACGCTCGACGCGCAGGGCGACGCCAACGCGGTGTGGGTGTTCCAGAGCGCCTCGTCGTTGACCGTCGGCCTGCCCGCCACGCCGCGCCAAGTGCTGCTGATCAACGGCGCCAAGGCCGCCAATGTGTACTGGCAGGTCGGCAGCGCGGCCCGCATCGAGGTCGGCAGCGCGATGGTGGGCACCATCATCGCGCCGGCCGGGGTCACGATCTCGACCGCCGGCCAGGCCACGCAAACCACGCTGACCGGACGTGCGCTGGGGCTGACGGCCTCGGTGACGATGGTCAACACCACCATCGTCGCGCCGTGACCCGCACGCCCCACCGGCCCACCCCCGACGCCCCGAGACTGCCTGAAAGCAAGTACGCGATGAAAACCATCCATGCCCTGCGCCTGTCGAGCCTTTGCGCTCTGGGCTCCCTCGCCGCCGTTTCGTCCTTCGCGCAGGACAGCGGCTACTACTACGGCGGCCTGTCGATCGGCCAGTCGCGCGCCAAGATCGACGAGCCGCGCATCACCGCAGCGCTGCTCGGCGCCGGCCTGGCCACCACCGGCATGTCGCGCAACGAGACCGACACCGCCTACAAGCTGTTCGGCGGCTACCAGTTCACCCCGAACTTCGCGCTCGAAGGCGGGTACTTCAACCTCGGCAAGTTCGGCTTCACGTCGACCACGGTGCCGGCCGGCACGCTCAACGGCCAGATCAAGCTGCAGGGCGTCAACCTCGACCTGGTCGGCACGCTGCCGCTGACCGAGCACTGGTCGGCCATCGGGCGCGTGGGCGCGCAATACGCCCAGGCGCGCGACAGCTTCAGCGGCACCGGCGCCGTGACCGTGCTCAACCCGAACCCGAGCCGCAACGAGACCAACTACAAGGTCGGTGCCGGTCTGCAATACGCGTTCAGCCCGTCGTTGCTGGTGCGCGCCGAGGCCGAGCACTACCGGATCAACGACGCGGTGGGCAACCACGGCGGCGTCAACGCGGTGTCGGTCAGCCTGGTGTTCCCGTTCGGTCGCGCCCCTGAAGCGGCGCCACGCGCGGCGGCAGCACCGGCCTTCGTCGAGCCGGCCGCCGTGCCCGTGGCGGCACCGGTCGTGGTCGCGGCCGAGCCCGCACCGGCGCCGCCCGTGGTCGAGGCGCCGGCGCGTCGCCGGGTGACCTTCTCGGCCGATTCGTTGTTTGCCTTCGACCGCTGGGCGGTCCGGCCCGAGGGCAAGGCGGCACTCGACAAGTTCGCGCAGGATCTGAAGGGCACCCGGTTCGACGTGGTCACGGTCGAAGGCCACACCGACCGGCTCGGCTCACCGGCGTACAACCGCAAGCTCTCGCTGCGGCGCGCCGAAGCCGTCAAGTCGTACCTGGTCGCGCCGGGCGGGATCGACGCGGCGAAGATCTCGGCCGTCGGCAAGGGCGAGTCCGATCCGGTGACGAAGCCCGGCCAATGCAAGGGCAACAAGCCGACGCCCAAGCTGATCGCCTGCCTGCAGCCCGACCGCCGCGTCGATGTCGACGTCAGCGGCACGCGTTGACGCTGAACGACGCACTCGCCTCGGGGCCGATGGCTCCGAAGGCGGTCGGCCCCCTCGGCGTCGGTGCGTGAACGCAGCCGCGCCTCAGGGGCTCAGCGGCTCGCTCCAGAACGCATAGCCGGTCTTTTGCCGCTTGGCGCGGCACATCGCGGCATCGGCATTCCGGAGCAGGGCATCGGCGGTCGCGCCGTCGCCGGGGCACGTCGCAATGCCGATGCTCGGGCGCACCGTGAGCCTGAGCTCGCCGATCTTCAATGGCGCCGACACCGCATCGAACAGCTTGCAGGCGAGGTGGCTGAGTTGCACCCGGCTCTGCAGACCCGCGAGCAGGCAGCCGAACTCGTCGCCGCCGAGCCGGCTGACGACGTCGGCGCCGCGCACCGTGCGCGCCAGCCGCACCGCGACGATGCGCAGCAGTTCGTCGCCGGTCTCTTGCCCGTGGGTGTCGTTGATCGGCTTGAACGCGTCGAGGTCGAGGTACAGCACCGCGAGGGCCTGGCCATGGGGCTCGGCACGGGCCAGCGCTTGGTCGATCCGTTCGCGAAAGAAGGCGCGGTTCGGCAGCAGGGTCAGGCTGTCGCGCAGGGCCAGTTTGCGAGCACCGCCGTTCGCGGCCTGGGTGCCGACGAGTTCGGCGTGCGCCAGCGCAAGTGCGGTCTGCGCCTCGAAAACCTCGAGTTCGAGTTGCTGGCGGCGGGCGATCTGGTTCGTCAGCGTAGTCTGCAACTGGTCGAGCGCGCCGACGCACTCCAGCACGCTGGCGCGGATTCGATCCGCGGTGCCGCGCGCCTGCGGCTCGGACAGCGCGCTCAACTCGCCTACTGTCAGCGTGAGCCTGGACTTGACGGCACTGAACAGGTCGTCCCAATCGTTGATTGCCACGTCCGACGGCAGTTCCAACAACGGTAAAAGGGCCGGCGGGGCGGCCGCCGCGGCGTCGGCGAGGTTCTGCAACGCCTGGGCGTTGTCGGGATCGGGTTGATTCATTGACGAGGCCCTCGTGCGGGATGGTTGTGAACGAGGCGGCGCCCGGCGGACATGCGCGGCGGCCGAGGCCAGCGACCCGGGATTGTGCGTTGCTCGTGTTTGTACCCAAGCCGGCGGCGGCTCGTCTGTACGCCAACGCACATGGCCCTCGGCGATCCTACAGCCAGTATTCCCACAGCCGCGCGAACAGCTCCTTGGCGCGCAGGTCGATCGGCCGGCGCTCCCACTGCACGATCGCGACCGGGTCGGAGTCCGCCAGGTCCTTGTCGAACATGGCCTGCACCTGGGCACCGAACCCGGCGCCCAGCACGACCGCGTTCACCTCCTGGTTGTGCAGAAAGCTGCGCCAGTCGAGGTTGGTGGAGCCGACGGTGGCCCACACGCCGTCGATCAGCGCGGTCTTGGAGTGCAGGATCACGCCGCGCCGCTCGTAGATCTTCACACCCGCCTGCAGCAACTCGTCGTAGTAGCCGCGCCCGGCGTGGAACACCAGCCACGAGTCGGTGCGGCTCGGCAGGATCAGCGTCACGTCCACGCCGCGCCGGGCGGCCGCTTCGAGCGCGGCGAGCAATTGCGGGTCGGGCGCGAAATAGGCGTTGGTGACGTGCACGCTGGTCTCGGCGCTGCCGATGGCCGAGAGCAGCGTGGCGTAGATCAGGCTGTACGGTTCTTCGGGTGAGCTGCCAATGGCTCGCACCACGTCGTGGCCGGCCACTGCCGGTGGCGGAAAGTAGTTCTTCGGCGCCAGCGGCTCGCCCTTCTGCTGCGCCCAGGTGGCGAGGAACAACTTCTGGAATTCGGCCACCACCGGCCCTTGCAATTGCAGGTCGGTGTCGCGCCACGCCAGGCTGCCGTCGGCGCGGGGTCGCGCGCCGCGGCTGAACGAGCCGCCCGAGTAGACGCTGCTGATGTTGATGCCGCCGAGGAACGCCGTGCGCCCGTCGACGATCAGCAGCTTGCGGTGATCGCGCTGGTTCAGGTCCCAGTTGCCGCGCGCCGTGAGCGGGTTGACGGGGTGGAACTCGAGCACCGCGATGCCGGCGTCGGTGAGCTGCTTGAAGAACGCCGCCGGCGTGCCGATCGTGCCCACGCTGTCGCGGATCAGGTTGACCTGCACGCCCTGCTGCTGCTTGGCGATCAGCGCCTGCGCGAAGCGTTCGCCGACCTCGTCGTCTTCGAGGATGTAGGTCTCCATGTTGATGTGGTCGCGCGCGCCGTCGATGGCCGCGAGCATCGCCCGGTAGGTGGCCGGCCCGTCCTGCAGCAGCAGCACCCGGTTGCCGGTGGTCAGCGGGCTGCCGACGATGGCTTGCTCGACGGCGAGGTGGCGCTCGAAGATGTCGGTCGGCTGGCCGCGGCTGCCCAGGCGCGCCAGGATCGCCTGGCTCTGCGCCGCCGACAACGGGCCGCGGGCGCCTTGCAACTGCACGGCCGGGCCGCGCGGCACGGCCAGGTCGGGCACCAGCGTGGGCAGGCTGCTGCATCCGGCCAGGCCGAGCAGCGCAAGTCCCAGGCCCAGCGAGGCGCGCAGGCTGCGCCTCAGGCGCAGACCCACCGGCCACGGCCACACCGCTGTGCCGGCGCCGAGCGGCGGCTGTGCCGCGCCGCGCCCCGCGCCGGTGCTCAAGGGCGTGCGGTCACGCGCCAGACCGTGTTGCCGACGTCGTCGGCGACGAGCAAGGCGCCCTGCCGGTCGAGCGCCACGCCGACCGGCCGGCCGAAGGCCTCGCCGCGCGCGCTCAGGAAGCCCGTCAGCACGTCGACCGGCGCGCCCGCGGGCTTGCCACCCGTGAACGGCACGAAGACCACCTTGTAGCCGCTCGGCGGGCGGCGGTTCCATGAGCCGTGCTGGCCGACGAACATGCCGCTCGAGAACCCCGCCGGCAACGTCGTGCCGGTCGAAGCGGCCAGGCCGAGCGAGGCGGTGTGCGGGCCCAGCGCGTAGTCGGGCACGATCGCGCGCGCCACCAGGTCGGGCCGCGGCGGCTGCACCCGCGCATCGACATGCGGGCCGAAGTAGCTGTACGGCCAGCCGTAGAAGCCGCCGTCGCGAAGCGCGGTCATGTAGTCGGGCACCAGGTCGCTGCCGAGTTCGTCGCGCTCGTTCACGGCGGTCCAGAGCGCGCCGCTCACCGGCTCCCAGGCCAGGCCGTTCGGGTTGCGCAGGCCCGAGGCGAAGATGCGGTGCGTGCCGTTGCGGGTGTCGACCGCCCAGACGGCGGCGCGCTCGTCCTCGGCCTCCATACCGCGTTCGCCGACGTTGCTGTTCGAGCCCACGGTCACGTACAGCACCGTGCCGTCGGCGTTGGCGATCAGGTTCTTGGTCCAGTGGTGGTTGATCGGCCCGGCCGGCAGCGCCACCACCTTGACGCCGGGCGCGGTGATGCGCGTGTCGCCGGCCGCGTACGGGAAGCGCAGCACCGCGTCGGTATCGGCCACGTACAGATCGTTGCCCACCAGCGCCATGCCGAACGGCGAGTTCAGCCCGTCGAGCAGCACCGAGCGCAGGGTGGCCACGCCGTGGCCGTCGATGTCACGCAGCAGCGTGATGCGGTTGGCGCTGGGCACCGCCGCGCCGGCGCGCGCCATCAGCAGGCGCGTCAGCCAGCCCTTGATGCCCTGCGCGTCTGCGGGCTGGGGCGGAGCGTTGGTCTCGGCCACCAGCACATCGCCGTTGGGCAGCACGTAAAGCCAGCGCGGGTGGTCCAGGCCGCTGGCGAACGCGGCCACGCGCAGGCCGGGGGCGGCCTGCGGCGTGGCGCCGCGCGGCCAGCCCACCGCGGGTGCGATGTCGACGGTCGGGATCAGCGCTTGTTGCGGTGCCGGCAGCGCCGGCTGTGGGCCGGTGCCGGCCGAAACCGGCAGCGTCGCCACCTGGCCGCAGGCGGCCAGGGTCATCAGCGCGGCGCCGCTCAGTGCCAGGATCGAAGGCAGTCTCAGCTGGGCGGCAACCCGGCGACCGCGACCGGTCACAGGCGTCCCATCAGCAGCAGCACGACCACGATGACCAGCACCAGCCCCAGGCCGCCGCTGGGCCCGTAGCCCCAGCTTCGGCTGTGCGGCCAGCTCGGCAGCGCGCCCACCAGCATCAGGATCAGGACGATCAACAGTATGGTTCCCAAGCTCATGGCTTACTCCTCGAGTTCGTGGTTGGAAGGGATCAGTTCGCCGGTGCCGAAGCCGCCGGCGGCACCACGATCAGCGTGGTGCCGTCGCCGGTCTTGCCGGTATCGCCCTTGCTGCCGTCGTTGCCCTGGCTGCCGGTGGCGCCTTGCGGGCCCGCGGGTCCGGGTACGGCCACGGTGGTGGCGGGAACGTTGACCACGGTGGGCTGCCTGTCGCACGCGGCCAGAGTCGCAGCGGCGAGCACGGCCGCCAACAGCATCGAACGGTTCATGGTGAATCCTTTGAATATGAAGAGGGGACTCGGTCGGCGCATCGCCTCCCGGGCCGTCGTGGCGCTCGCGCGCCGCCGCGCCGTGGGTCTCGCCGCGCGATTCGGTGCGATGCCGAACTGCACAACCTCCATCGCGGTCGCTGTGATCGTCGGCCCTGCGCACCGCAGCGGCCATCGGTCGCGACCGGATTCGGTTGTGGGCCGCCTCCTACAGGGGTCCGACCGGCGCGGGTCCATCGCCGCGCGACGCGGACCGGCACGGCGACCGGCGCACTACGGGCTCGACGGGCTCGACCCGTTGGTATCGTGCCCGCGTGCGTCGCCGCAACCCTCGAAGAACGCATGCCCGGTGTGCTGGCGCCGGGCCAGCGCCATCGCGATGCCGGCGTTCCGGAGCAGATCCTCGGCGGCGGTGGCGTTCGCGCTGCCGGTCGCCATGCCGATGCTCGGGCGCACGGTGAACCGCAGCGTGCCGATCTGGAACGGCGCCGACAACGCATCGAACAACTTGCAGGCCACACCGACCAGCGCCGCGCGCCCGGGCAGGTCCGTCACCGCGCAGCCGAACTCGTCGGCCGCCGTCTGGCACACCAGGTCGTCGGCGCGCAGCGCCCGGTTCAGCCGTGCGGCGACGACGCACCGCAGTTCGTCGCCGACCGCGCGCCCGTGGGCTCGATCGATCGGCGCGACGCCGTCGAGCTCGACCCGCAACACCGCGACCCGGTCGGGCCGCGACGCGCGCACGGCCAGTTCGTGGTCGAGGCGCTGGCGCATGGCGGACCCGTCGGGCGATTCGGTCGGGCCGGGTTGCGGCGCCGGTTGACGCGGCCGCGGATCTTCGGCGCGCGCACCGCTGGGTTCGACCCGCGCCTGCGCCGACACGGCTGGCGCTTCGAAGCGTGCGAGATCGAGCCGCTGGCGCCGACCGAGTTCGTGCCGCAGCGTCATGTGCAATTGGTCGAGCGCGTCGGCGCACTCGAGCACGCTCGTTCGCACCTGGCCTTCGGCGAGCCGCGCCTGCGCCTCGGACAGTGGCTGCGTGCGCTCGCCGACGACCCGCCGCAGCCGCGCCTTGACGGCACTGAACAGCTCGTCCCAATCCTCGATGGCGATGTCCGGCGGCGCATCGGGCCGCGACGTGCGCACCGATTGCGGTACCCGGACATCGGCCATCGGCATCGGCCGTGCCGGGCATGCCGCATCGTCGCCCGCGCGGGTGCGGCTGAGGCGGGGTCGGATCATGTTGGAGCCCTCACATGAATGCGTTGACGCTGCCCTGCGCGGCATTGAAATGCCCGCAGTTTGACGTAGAGTTGCGGCCCACGATCACCGGCGCACGGCCGGCGCGCGGTTCTGGTCGGCCGAAACACGGCAGGCAATTTACGCGCGCCGGGCGCCGATGTCTGTGTCAAAAGACGTGGCCGAACGTTTCGTCGGCCGACCCCGAAGAAAGCAGGTGCAGCGATGTCCGACGTGCCATGCCGGCAGTGCCCCTTGCGGCCGTTGCCGCTGTTCATCGAGCACAGCGCCGAGGAGCTCGAGCTGGTGCAGTCGTTGAAGCGGCGGGAACTTCGGCTGCGCGCCGGCGAGACGCTGATCCACGAAGGCCAGACCGACGCTCCGCTCTACACGCTGCTCAGCGGCTGGGCCTTCCGCTACAAGACCCTGCGCGACGGCCGCCGCCAGATCCTGAGCTTCCTGCTCGCCGGCGACTTCATCGGCGTGCAGCAAAAGATGGGCGACGCCGCTGCGCACGGCGTCGACACACTGACCGACGCGGTGTTCTGCGTCTTCCAGCGCGACGCGTTGTGGGAGCTGCACCGCCAGCAGCCGTCGATGGGGTTCAACGTCACCTGGCTCACCGCGCACGAGGAGTCGCTGGTCGACGACACCTTGCTGTCCGTCGGGCGGCGCAGTGCCGAGGAGCGCATCGCCACGCTGCTGATCCTGCTGTTCAAGCGCGCCGCCGCGCTGCAGCCCGACGGCGGCGCTTCCGGCGTGCCGTTTCCGCTGACGCAGCAGCATGTGGCCGACGGCCTGGGCCTGTCGCTCGTGCACACCAACAAGACCCTGCGCAAGCTCGAGCGCCGCGGCCTGCACCGCATCAGCGACGGGCGCCTGCACTTGCGCGACGCGAAGGCACTCGCGCGTCTGGCCGACCTGTACGGCGACGGCCGCCCGCCCCAGCGCCCGCTGGTCTAGGCCGGCGTCCGCTGCCCCGCCGGCAACGCTACGCGACGCTCGGGAATCGGCGCGCGAGGTCCGCGTGCACCTGCTTGAAGTCGATGGGCTTGATCCAGTAGTCGTCGCAGCCGGCTTCTCGCGCGCTGCGGATCTGATCCGGCAGCGCGTCGGCGCTCACCGCGATGACCGGGATGTGCGCGGTGCGCGGATCGGCCCGCAGGCGGCGCAGCACGCTCACGCCGTCGAGGTCGGGCAGGTTCATGTCGAGCAGCACCAGGTCGGGGCGCAACAGGAACGCCTCGCGCAGCCCCTCCTTGGCAGTCGGCGCGATCAGGAGCCGGGCCGCGGTGTCGGGCAGCGACTTGAAGAACGCCTCCATCAGGATGGCGTTCACCGGCTCGTCCTCGATGTAGAGCACGGTCGCGCCGCCGAGCGGCCCGATCGGCACGAAGTCGCCGTCGCCCCCGAAACCGGAGTCGTGCGACCGCGCTGCTTCGGGCCGGCCGTCCACCGGCAAGCGCACCGTGAACGTGGTGCCCTCGCCCACCGCCGAGACCACGTCGATGCGCCCGCCCATCGCGTCGACCAGCTTCTGGCTGATCGACAGCCCCAGCCCCGAACCCACCGGCGCGCCGGCGCCGCGGCGCGCGCGCGTGAACGGCTCGAACAGCGAGGGCAGCATGCCGGGCTCGATGCCCGGTCCGTGGTCGACGATCGCGAGCGCCACCTGCCCGTCGAGCGGCTCATGGCGCGCGTGCAGCCGCACCACGGTGTGCGGCAGCGCGAACTTGATGGCGTTGCCCACCAGGTTGAACAGCACCTGCTTGACGGCGCGCCGGTCGGCGAGCAAGGTCGGCAGCGCCGGATCGATCTGCGCGTCGAGCGTGATGCCGTGCAGCCGCGCGTGCGGCTCGACGATCGCCAGGCAGCGCGCCACCAGCGGCGCGATTTCCACCGGCCCCGGGTGCAGGTCGAGGTGGCCGGCGTTCAGGCTCGAAAGATCCAGCATGTCGTTGATCAGCGAAAGCAGATGCGTGCCGGCGTTCTCGATCTGCGCAGCCGACTTGACCATCTCCACGCCGGACTGCTGCGCGCCGTTGATCCGCAGCAGTTGCGCGAAGCCGAGGATCGCGTTCAGCGGCGTGCGCAACTCGTGGCTGACCCTCGACATGAACTCGCTGCGCACCTGCGCCGCCTTGTCGGCCGCGACCTGGGCCAGCGTCAGCTGCTGCAGCTTCTCGGCCTCGCGCACCTGCTCGGTGACATCGGTCAGCAGGCCGTGCCAGAGCACGCTGCCATCGGCCAGGCGTTTCGGATTGGCGCAGCCCGACAGCACACGCTCGCCGCGCGCTGGCAACTCGACGCGGAAGGTCTCGCGCCAGATGCTTTGCTGCGCCGCCGACCGGTCGATCGAGCCGCGCACGCGCTCGAGGTCTTGCGGGTGGCAGCGACGCAGCGCGGCACTTGCGTCCTGCGCGAGCGCCCCGGCACTCAGCTCGTAGAGGTCCTGGGCGCGCTCGCTGACATAGGGAAAACTCAGGCGACCCTGCGGATCGAGGCGCAACTGGAAGATCAACCCCGGCACCTGCGCGGACAGGTCGGCAAGCAGCACCGCCGCTTCGCGACAGCCCATCTCGGCCGCCACGCGAGCGCTCATGTCGCGCGCAATGCCACGGTAGCCGCACCACCGGCCCGATGCATCGCGGCGGCACACGGCCGAGTGCGACAGGTAGTGATGCACGCCGCCGACCTCGCACCGGACCACCGCGCGCGCGAACGCATGCCGTTGATCGAAGAGCTGGTGCAGCGTGATCGGCGGCACCGCCGCTTCGTCGGCGGCGTCGAGCACCGGACCGTCGGCCATCGGCTGGCCGATGATCCAGGGCTCGGCCAACGCCGCGTCGGTGGCGTAGGCACTCGACATCCAGACCACGCGGTGCTCGGCGTCCGTCTCCCAAAGCCAGTCGCCCGACACCATCGCGAATTCGGTCAAGCGGCGTTGCTGCTCCTGCGAAGCCACGCGGCTGCGGCGCTCCGACAGCATCGCCGCGGCCGCCACACCCAAGCCGCGCAACGCGTCGCGTGAAGCGTCGCTGAGCTCGCGCGGGTGGGTGTCGACGACGCACAGCGTGCCGATGCGGATGCCGTCGACCGTCAGCGGCTGGCCGGCGTAAAAGCGGATGCCGGGCTCGCCGCAGACCAGCGGGTTCTGCGCGAATCGCGGGTCGGCGCGCGCGTCGCGGACTTCCATCAGGCCCGCCGCCTGGATCGCGGCGGCACAGAACGACCACTTGCGCGGCGCGTGCCTGATGTCGATGCCGCGGTACGACTTGAACCAGTTGCGCTCGCCATCGACCAGGCTCAGCAGCGCGATCGGGCAACCGGTCAACGCCGCGGCGGCGTGGGTCAAGGCGTCGAAGCCGGGCTCCGGCGCGGTGTCGAGCACGCCCAGGTCGGCCAGCAAGGTCAGACGCTGCTGCGCTTCGAGGGCGCTCTCCAGGCCGCTCGACGCGGCGCCCATCAACGCGCCCTCAGCGGACGGCCGGCGACGCAGTCGATTCGGTGGACAACGGCGAAGCGGATCATCTCGGCGGGCTCGTGGCTGTGGATCGATCGGCGGCGCCGCTGGGCCGGCCCCGTTCGGCACGGGCGGTCCACGGGCGGTGCGATCGCGACTTCGCGATTCTCAGCGGACCGAGACGGCTGCGTCGGTGCGCCGGCGCACACCCGAGGCGCGCGCGTCGATTCGATCGACCGCGTTACGCCCGACGCCGACCGCCACGCGGAAGGCGGCTACAGCAGTTCGGCGTAGGTGCGTCGGTCGGCGGCGTAGCAGCCGCAGGCGGCGGCTTCGAGCCCGCTGCGGTCGAGCACCGTGAGTTCGCCGCGGTGGTACTCGATCAGGCCGCCGCGCTGCAACGCGCTGGCGGCGGTGGTGATGCCGACGCGGCGCACGCCGAGCATGTAGGCGAGGAATTCGTGGGTCACGTGGAAGCTGTCGGCGTGGGCCCGGTCCTGGGTCATCAGCAGCCAGCGCGCCAGCCGCGCGCCGATCTGGTGAAAGCGCAGGCACCCGGCCGACGCGGCCAGTTGAGCCATCAGCACATAGACGTAGCGGTTCAAGCCGCGCTGCAGCGCGGGGCTGTGTTCGAGTTCGCTGCGAAAGGCCTTGGTGCCGATGCGCCACGCCGCGCCCGGGCCTTGCACCAGCGCGCGCAACGGCGCGTTCACCACCCCGAGCACCAGTTGCGAGCCGACCATGCCTTCGCGCCCGACCATGCCGACCTCCAGGCTCGGGCTGCCGTCGACCAGCGTCACCAGCGAAATGAAGCCGTCGGTCGGAAAATAGACATGGCGGGTCGGCGTGCCGGCCTCGCACAGCACCTCGGACAACTCCAGTTGCACCGGCTCGCAGTGCGCGAGCAGCCGCGCACGATCCTTGCGCGGCAACAATTCGATCAGGTGGTTTTCGGCAGTGGCCAAGACGGCGCTCCGGTTGGGGGCTTGCTCCTCCGAGTGACGGGGGCGAGCTTCGGAGCGCGCTGGGGTCGAATGCCGTATCGATCGGTGCGCGCAGTATGCGCGATGCACCGCGCCGCGAATGTGTGCCATCGCACATAGCGGCCAAACAGTTGCCGGTTCAAGCGGCCAGTGCGGCCGGCTTCAGGCGGCCAGGGCGGCCGGCAACGGCCCTTCGGAGATCTTCCTGGAGACGGCGTAGCACTCGCAGGCGCGCTGCTCGAGCCCCTCGCGATCGAGCACCGCGATGCGCCCGCGGCTGTAGCGGATCACGCCGGCCTCCTGCAGCTTGCGCGCCGCAGCGGTCACGCCCTCGCGGCGCACGCCCAGCAGGCTGGCCACGCCCTCCTGCGTCATCAGGAGTTCCCTTGACGACGATCGGTCCATGCCCACCAGCAGCCGGCGGCACACCTGCTGGTCGATCGTGTGGTGGCGGTTGCACGCGGCCGTTTGCGACACCTGGGCGATCAGCGCCTGGGTGTAGCGCAGCAGGATCGACAGCACCGGCCCGCCGCGCTGGACCTCGCTCCTCACCGCCAGTGCGGGCAACCGCCAGGCCTGGCCGGCGCCTTGCACGGTG
Source organism: Burkholderiales bacterium (assembly GCA_028868895.1). Taxonomy (GTDB): domain Bacteria; phylum Pseudomonadota; class Gammaproteobacteria; order Burkholderiales; family Burkholderiaceae_C; genus LMDS01. The sequence goes on along the minus strand of JAGWTP010000009.1, from coordinate 41,787 downwards.
GCCCGGCTCGGCGTGGCGTCGCCGCCCATGAACAGCGAGATGCCGACCATGCCGTCGTTGCCCACCACCGCGATTTCCGACGAAGCGCCATCCCGCGTGAGCTGCAGCAGCGAGATCACCGCCGTGGTCGGGAAGTACACATGGGCGGGCGTGCTGCCCGCCTCGCTAAGCACGTGGCCGGCGAACAGGTCCACCGGCTGCAGGTACGGACGCCAACGGTTCCATTCGCCGTCCGGCAGGGCGGCGAGCAACTGGTTGTGTCGCGGTTCGCACAGGAGGTGGTCGGGCGGGGTCACGTGGCTCTCGTTGGGGTTTTCGAGCCTTCATGATCCCGGCCTGCCGCCGCGCGAGGTATCGGCGCAGGCCGATTCCGGATGTGGGCCTTGGCCTACAACGCCGCCGCTTGCGGGCGGGATGCTGCGGCCCGGCGCTGCGCGCGGCCCGAAGCGCCGGCCTATGTCGCCAGCTTTGCCGGCAGCAGCCGGTCGTACTCCTTCTTGACCACGGCGTAGCACTCGCAGGTGCGCTTTTCGAGGCCCTTGCGGTTCAGCACCGTGATGCGGCCGCGTGCGTAGCGGATCAACCCGGCTTCCTGCAACTTGCGGGCACCTTCGGTCACGCCCTCGCGGCGCACGCCGAGCATGTTGGCGATCAGCTCCTGCGTCATCACCAGTTCGATGCCGTGCAGGCGGTCCAGGCTCAGCAGCAGCCAGCGGCACAGCTGCTGGTCGAGCGTGTGGTGGCGGTTGCACACCGCCGTCTGCGCCATCTGCGTGATCAGCGCCTGGGTGTAGCGCAGCAGCAGGTGCAGCACCGGGGTGCGATTGAACTCGTCCTTGATGGTCTGCGCCGGCAGCCGGAAGCCTTCACCGGCGCTTTGCACCACCGCGCGACTGGGCGTGGACTCGCCGCCCATGAACAGCGAAATGCCCACCAGCCCCTCGTTGCCGACCACCGCGATCTCGGCCGAGGCGCCGTTCTCCATCACGTACAGCAGCGAGACGATCGAGGTGGTCGGGAAGTACACGTGGCTGAGCGTGCTGCCCGACTCGTAGAGCACCTGGCCGAGCGGCATCTCGACCCATTCGAGCTGAGGCAGCCAGCGCTCCCACTCGTCGTCGGGCAGCGCCGCGAGCAGCTGGTTTTTCTTGGGGTCGGGCAAAATGGCCATCACGGAACTCCGGCGCGGGTCTGACTTCGAAACGACCCTGCAAGCGGTCACACTCGGAGCTCAACGCAAGTTTAGGCAATGATTCCGCCGTTGTATGTTCGCTAGCGTACACAAGTGCCGCAGGGCCCCGGTTGCAACGCAACGGGCAGGGCTCCACACGGAAGCCGTATGACAAGGCCGACCCGCTACAGTCGACGGTCAATCATGAGGATTTGCATGGGTCTGTTCAGTCTGGAACACGGCAAGGCGGCCTACCGCGCCGACTTCGCGCTGTATGGCGCGGCGGTGCTGGGGTTGGCGGCGTTCCTGTTTGCCGGCGAGCCGCAGGTGCCGCGCCTTGCGGTCGTTGCGCTCGCGTTGCTGGGCCTGGCGAGCTGGACCGGCATCGAGTACGTGCTGCACCGGTTCGTACTGCACGGGTTGCAGCCCTTCAAGGGCTGGCACGAGCTGCACCATCAACGGCCGACCGCGATCATCAGCGCGCCGACGATCCTGAGCGCCTCGCTGATCACCGCGCTGGTGTTCGTGCCGGCCTACGCCCTGAGCGACCTGTGGCACGCCTGCGCGTTCACGCTCGGCGTGCTGGCCGGCTACCTGGCCTACGGCGTCACGCACCACGCCACCCACCACTGGCGCGCCCAGGGCGCCTGGCTGAAGCGGCGCAAGCGCTGGCACGCGCTGCACCACCACGCCACCGACGTGCCCGGCTGTTACGGCGTGACCAGCGAGTTCTGGGACCACGTGTTCGGCACCACCGGGCGCGCCGCCCAGCGGTAACGGCAACCGTCGGTCGCTGGCGCGTGTGCCGCGTCAGCGGCCCCGCCGGCGCGTCAACCCGCGATCTGCAGCCGCAGGCGGCGCGCCGCCTCGTCGGCGCGCGCGTCGTCGATCTCGCGCATCACGCTGCCCACGTCGACTGCCACGCCGCTGGCCTCGAAGCGGCCGGTGAGCACCACCTCGGGGTGCAGCACGCCGCGGTGGTACAGGCCCCAGATCTCGGGCCCGAATTGGGTCGGCGCCAGCTCCGGCGCAAAGCGGCCGAAGAAGGCACTCAGGTTGCCGACGTCGCGCAGCAGCATGCGCTGGGCGTGGTTGTTGCCGGCCGCGTCCACCGCCTGCGGCAGGTCGATGATGACCGGCCCGTGCGCGCCGAGCAGGATGTTGAACTCCGACAGGTCGCCGTGCACCACGCCGGCGCACAGCATGCGCACCACCTGCGTCAGCAAGGTGGCGTGGTGCGCGCGCGCCTGCTCGGGCGTGAACGCGACGTCGTTCAAGCGCGGCGCGGCGGCGCCGTGCTCGTCGGTCACCAGTTCCATCAGCAGCACGCCCTCGAAGAAGTTGTGCGGCTTGGGCACCCGCACGCCGGCCGCGGCCAGGCGGTACAGCGCGTCGACCTCGGCGCTTTGCCACGCGGCCTCCTGCGCCTGCCGGCCGAAGCGCGTGCCCTTGGCCATGGCGCGGGCCTGGCGGGTGTTCTTGACCTTGCGGTTCTCGGTGTAGTCGACGGCCTGGCGGAAGCTGCGCTGCGTCGCCTCCTTGTAGACCTTGGCGCAGCGCGTCTCGTCGCCGCAGCGCACCACGTAGACCATCGCTTCCTTGCCGCTCATGAGCTGGCGCACCACGGTGTCGATCAGGCCTTCGTCGATCAGCGTCTGCAGTCTCTGGGGTGGTTTCATGGGCGCCATTTTGCGCTGCGCGCGCGCGGCCACGCTGGCGGCCGTGGCGCAATCAGCGCACGCCGCCGCGCGCCACCTAGGCTGGCGCCGAAACGCCGGGATCGATCGCCGGCCGCCGCGGCGCTGCGATCGCAACGCGGTTGCGACCCGCCCGCTTGGCCCGGTAGAGCGCCGCGTCGACGCGGGCCAGAAACGGTTCGTAGTCTTCTGCCGCCTCGCACTCGGCGATGCCGATCGAGACCGTGACGCGGTCGTCGGCATCGACCAGCATCGTCAGGTCGGCCACGCTCCCACGCAGCCGTTCGGCACAGGCTCGGGCATCGTCCAGCGACGCCCCGGGCAGCACGACCAGGAACTCCTCGCCGCCGAACCGGCCGAGCTGGTCGATCAATCTCAACTCGGTCTTGAGTGTCTGCGCGACGCGGCGCAGCACCGCGTCGCCGACCAGGTGCCCGAACCGATCGTTGATCGACTTGAAGTGGTCCAGATCGACCAGGCAGGCACACAGGGCGCCCCCGATCCGCGTCTTGCGCTGGAGTTCGGCCCTCAGCAGCGCGTCGATGTGGCGGCGGTTCCAGGTGTCGGTCAGGGCGTCGCGGATCGCCAGTTGCTCGATCGTCTTGACCGACTCGCGCAGCCGCGCGCGCAGGGTACCGATGTAGCCGGCCGCCAGCGCGTACCAGGCCGAACTGAACACCACGAGCACGGCCTCGATCGCCTCGTTGCGAGAATCGAGCAAGCCGGCGAAGCGCCAGTAGCGGATCGCGAGCGCGAGTGCGTAGGTGGCCAGCACATAGAGCTCCACGCCGACCAGCGCGCCCGGCGTGAGCCGCAGCATCGCGAAGACGAAGATCGCGCTGTAGAACGGGACCGCGAGGAAATGGATGCGTTCGCCCACGACGAGCACGAGCGCGACCATCGTGATGGCCACGCACACCTGCAACCGGGTCATCGACGGATCGGCGAAGCGCAGGTTCACGCCGCTGCGAAACATCGCGAACAAGCCGACGTTGACGACCAGGAACGCCAGCCCGATCAAGAGCACCTGGTCGGTCGAAATCAACCCGAGCACGCCGCACAGCGCCATGATCAGCAGACCGAGCGCATAGGTCGACGACGCGATCACGAAGCGCTTGAGGCGCAGCGCCTGTCTGCTGGACTGTGACTTGATTCGCTCGGGCATGGGGGTGTGCAAGCGCGCGCGATGCGCGCAACGGCCGACCTCAGACCGCCGGGTACGGGATGACGTTGTTCGGGTTATCGGCCGCCCCGGCGCGGTCTTGATCGGAACCTTCGATGGCGACGCCCGCAGGGCGCACCAACCGCGCGCACCTCAGCCCGCCGGCGCCGCCGGCACCTGACTCCCGGCGGGCTCGGCGCGGTGGCGGGCGAGCAGCGAGCCGAGCAGGTCCATCGGCAGCGGGAAGACGATCGTCGAGGCGCGATCGCCGGCGACCTGGGTCATCGTCTGCAGGTAGCGCAACTGCATCGCCTCGGGTTGCTGCGCCAGCATCTGCGCAGCCTCGAGCAGGGCCACCGCGGCCTGCTTCTCGCCTTCGGCGTGGATCACCTTGGCGCGGCGCTCGCGCTCGGCCTCGGCCTGGCGGGCGATGGCGCGGATCATCGACTCGGTCAGGTCGACCTGCTTGATCTCGACATTGGTGACCTTGATGCCCCAGCCGTCGGTCTGGGCGTCGAGGATGCGCTGCACGTCGAGGTTGAGCCGCTCGCGCTCGGCCAGCATCTCGTCGAGCTCGTGCTTGCCCAGCACCACGCGCAGCGTGGTCTGCGCGAGCTGGCTGGTGGCCATCAGGTAGTTCTCGACCTGGATGATCGCCCGCTGCGGATCGACGACGCGGAAGAACACGACCGCGTTGACCTTCACCGAGACGTTGTCGCGCGAGATCACGTCCTGCGGCGGCACGTCAAGCGTGACCACGCGCAGGTCGACCCGCACCATCTGCTGCACGCCGGGGATGACGATCACGAGCCCGGGCCCCTTGACGCGCCAGAACCGCCCGAGCTGGAACACCACGCCGCGCTCGTACTCGCGCAGGATGCGCAGCGCCCTGAAGGCGACCAGCAGCGCCAGCACCAGCAGCGTGCCAGCGGCGTAGCCGAGAAAGTCGGAAATCATGATGTCGGTCCTCGGGTTGCGGTGGGTTCGGGTTGCACGTCGAGCGTCAGGCCGTTCGAGCCGAGCACGGTGATGCGCTGCCCCGGCGCGAGCGGCGCGGCGCTGGCCACCTTCCAGCGTTCGCCGAGCACGAACGCCCAGGTCGCGTCGGCGTCGACCCGCTCGACCTCGCCGTGCGCCCCGACGAGTTGTTCGCGCCCGCTGACGACCGGCCGCTGGCGCGCGCGCAGCGCCATGCCGGCGCCGAGCAGCACGACCGCGGCACCTCCCGCCGCCAGGCCGAAGACGAGCGGCAGCGGCACGCCCAAGCCCGGCACGCTGCGGTCGAACAGCAGCAGCGCGCCGGCGACGAACGCGCTGACGCCGCCGATGCCCAGCACCCCGAACGCCGACAGGTGCACCTCGGCCACCAGCAGCGCGGTGCCGAGCACGATCAGCGCCAGCCCGGCGTAGTTGATCGGCAGCATCTGCAGCGCGAACAGCCCGAGCAGCAGGCTGATCGCACCGGTCACGCCGGCCACGCCCGAACCCGGCGACAGAAACTCGAAGATCAGGCCGTACAGGCCGACCATCATCAGGATCAGCGCGACGCTGGGGTTGGTGATCGCCGACAGCAGCCGGTCGCGCCAGTCGGGCGCCCAGGGCTCCACGGCCAGGCCGCGGGTGCGCAGGGCCACGTCACCGCCGGCCACGTGCACGGTCTTGCCGTCGACCTGCGCGAGCAGGTCGGGCAGGTCGGCGGCCACGACATCGATCACGTTCTGGTGCAGCGCCTCGGTGGCGGTCAGGCTGGCCCCCTCGCGCACCGCGCGCTCGGCCCACGCCGCATTGCGACCGCGCTGTTGCGCCAGGCCACGGATGAACGCGGCGGCGTCGTTGACCTGCTTGGTGGCCATCGCGTCGGCCGGCGGCGGCGCGCCGCTCTGGCTGGCGGCTTCCGCGCCCCCGGGTGGCGCGCGTTCGCCGCCGGTCAGTCCGATCGCCACCGGCGTGGCCGCTCCGAGCGTGGTGGCCGGCGCCATCGCAGCGATCTGCGCGGCGTACAGGATGTAGGTGCCGGCACTGGCGGCGCGTGCACCGGGCGGGCTCACGTAGACGGCCACCGGCACGGCCGAATGCAGCATCGCCTGGACGATCTGGCGCATCGAGGTGTCCAGGCCGCCCGGCGTGTCGATTTCGATCACCACCAGGCGGGCGCCGCGCGCGCCCGCGTGTTCGATGCCGCGCACGATGTACCCGGCGCTGGCCGGGCCGATCGCGTCGCGCAGATCGAGCACGACCACCGGCGCGGCGCTGGCGGCGGTGCGGGGCGGGCCGGCCGGATCGGCGGCGCTGGCGACCACGCCGACCCCGGCGGCGAGCAGCGCCAGCGCACATCGGCCGGCAAACGCCACAGCCCGGCCACGCGGCCGCAACGCCGCAAGGTACTCGGACCGCGCCCACACCATGGTTGCCTCCTCGGTGGATGCCGATGCTGTCGAAGCCGGCGCAGCGGCCGGCTGGGCCGCCTCGATCGATTGTGATCGCGACGGCGATGGCGCGGCAAGGCGATCGCGGCGCCGTCCGGGCACCGACGATGACATTCGTCAAGCCTGCGGCGTGGCCGGACCGGCGTCGGCGCTCGCCCAGCCGCGCAGCCGGCGCTCGAAGACTTCGCCGGCCGTCGGCGCGAAGCGCCGCGCGTCGGGCAGCCACTCGAAGCGCTCGACCTCGACCCGCTCCTTCTGCAGCCGCAGCACGTTGAACGAGTTCGCCTCGCCGCGGCCGCGCGTCGAGGTGGCGGTGCCGGCCGACACCACCAGCGCTTCGTAGCCGCCCAGCGCGTAGCGCTCACCGGTGCCGCCGCTGCGGCTGGCGTGCAGATGGCCGGCCAGCAGCACGTCGGCGCCGTGCTGCGCGAACAGCGACATCGCCATGCCGGCGCGGCCCACGCGCTGGGCGGCGCCGATGTGCGCAGGCACGTCGAACGGGTGGTGCGTGACCACCACCTTGACGACCTCCTCGCCGATCTCGCTCCACGCAGCACGCAGCGACTCGAGCTGCGCGGCGTTGATGCGGCCGTTCTTCAGCACCAGCGCGCGCGCGGTGTTGATGCCGAGCACGGCGATCTCGTCGTCGAGGTAGCTCGGGTTCAGGCTCGGCTCGATGTAGCGGCGGAACTTGTGCAGCGGCCGCAGCAGCCGGTCGACCACGTTGTAAAGCGGCACGTCGTGGTTGCCCGGCACGACGATCTGCGGCCCCGGCAGGCGCGCAAGAAAAGCCTGCGCCTGGATGAACTGGGCGCGCCGGGCGCGTTGCGTCAGGTCGCCCGACACGACCACCACGTCGGGCGCCAGCGCGCCCACCGTCTCGACCAGCGGCGCCAGCAGCGCCGGATCGACGCGGCCGAAATGCAGGTCTGACAGATGCACGAGGGTGCGCATGGTTCAGGCCGGCGGCGGCGTCGGTGCGGCGTCGGGTGACGGCGCCGCAACGGGTGCGGGAACAGGTGCGGGAACGATCACCTGCAGCGCGCGCGGATGAATCCGGTAGCGCAGCGGCGTGTCGAGCCGGCGCAACTCGCCGTCGGTGGCCACGCGCAGGCGGCGGCGCGCGGTGTCGATGTGCAGCTCGGTCGCCAGCAGCACGCGAAAATCCTTGGCCTGGCGCAGCCGCCCGGCCAGCGCCCGCAGGCCCAGCTCGATCAGGCGCCAGCGCCCTGCCCGCTCGGTCACGTACACGCTCAGCACGCCGCCCTGCAGGCCGTCGCGCTGGCCGATCTGGAGGCCTTCGGTCAGGTAGGCGTTGTTGCCGACGAACACCAGCGGCGTGCGGTGCGCGATGGTCTGCCCGCGCACGGTCAGCGTCACCGTCATGAACGGGTAGCGGCGCAGCGTGCCGAGCATCGCCCACGCGAACGCCAGCCACTTGCCGCGGCCGAGCCGCGTCTGCTGCCGCTCACGGTCGCGGACCATGTCGACGTACAGGCCGATGCTGGAGTTGTTGAGGAAGTGGTGGCCGTTGACCTCGCCGACATCGACCGCCAACCGGTGCCCCGCCGCGATGGTCTGCAGCGCCGCCGTGGGGTCCAGCGGAATGCCCAGGTCCTTGGCGAAATGGTTCAGCGTGCCCAGCGGCAGCACGCCGAACGCGACCGGCCCGCCGACGAGCCTCGAGGCCACCGCATTCAGCGTGCCGTCGCCGCCGCCGGCCACCACCGCGACGCATTTCAACGCCAGCGCCTGCTCGACCGCCGCCCGCAACTGGCCGCCGTCTTCGACCACCGTGATCGGGCCGCCGGCAGCGATGGCCTCGATCGCCGGCCGCTGTTCGTGCAGCCAGCCGGCGTCGAACGCGGGCCCGGCGCGGCCGTTGATGATGAAGGCGGTGGGGCCGGTCATGGCGTGTCGCGCCGGGCCACCGCCGCCGCGCCGGCAGCGTGCGCCCACGGTGCGCAGATCGCCAGCCACAGCAGGCCCTCGACCACCGCGCCGACGCAGTCGCTCGCGTAGTGCACACCCAGCACGATGCGGCTGAGCGCGACCAGCAGCACCATCGACACCGCGGCGATCGACAACGCCCCTCGCGCCCACCCGGTGCGCAGCCGCGGCCAAAGCCACACCACGGCCACGCCGTAGAACAGCGTGGCACCCGCCACATGGCCGCTCGGAAAGCTGAAGCTGGCGGGCATCTGCAGCGCGTAGCCCCAGTCCGGCCGCGGCCGCTGCACCGCGTGCTTGACGGCCACGTTCAGCAGCATCCCGCCGGGCACGCACAGCAGCAGCACCGGCACCGCCCGGCGCTGGCCGGCGCGCCACAACAGCGCCGCTGCAACCGCCGTCATCGCGAGCATGCCGGCGGTGCCCTGCAAGATGCCGACCCAGCGCATCGCCTCGGTGAACGGCACGCTCGCTGCGGCGTGCACCCACGCGGCCACCTCGCGATCGGGCACCGCGACCGCGCTGCTGTCCAGCCATCCACGCAGGTTCGGCGCGAACAGCCAGGCGAACAGCACGAGCGCGCTCGCCCCCCCGGCGATCCGGCCGATGCCCAGCCGGGCGCGTCGCCCAGTCGCGACGCTCATGGCGGGCATCGGCCCTTCGGTGCATGCGCGTGCAGACGGCTCAGCCACTTCATGTTGCGATCTCGGGTTGGTGGATCACGGGGTCGCAGCTGCGGGTCGGCTCGTCGGCGGCGCCAGTGCGGTTCGGGTCGAGGGTGACGACGGATCATTATCGCCAGCGATGCGCGGGCCGCAGCGGGAAGGCCCGGGCGCGCGCATCGACCGGTCAGAACCGAACGCTAAGATCAGCCGCGGCGGCGCGTTCCCCGGTCGTTCAACCGTTTGCGCACCGTGACCATGACCAGCCAGCCCGACCCCACCGCCGACCGATCGTCGCAATTCTTCGCCGCCCTGCCGGTGCTGGCGCAGCCGCGCGACACCTTCGACGCGTCGCAGTACCGCCCTGCCCCCGACGACTGGGCGCTGGTCGTCACCGACATCGTCGACTCGACGACCGCGATCGCCAACGGGCGCCACAAGACCGTCAACTTCGTCGCTGCGATGGCCATCGCGGCGTTGAAGAACCTGTGTGCACCGGTGTCGATTCCGTTCCTGTTCGGTGGCGACGGTGCGGTCGTGATGGTGCCGCGGCAGCACGCCGGACAAGCGCGCATCGCGCTGGCGCGGGTGCGCGGCATGGCCGCGCGCGAATTCGATCTGGAGTTGCGTGTCGGGCTGGTCCCGGTGGGCGAGTTGCGACGATTCGGGACGGATGTTCAGGTGGGGCGCTACGAACCCTCGCGCGGCAACAGCTTCGGGGTCTTCCTCGGTGGCGGCGTCGGCCGGCTCGAGGCGGCGGTGCGAGGGCGCGGCGACGCCGAATTGATCGAGCGCGCGGCCATCCCGAACGCACTGGACGACGGCGCGCCGGCCGACCTGTCGGGGCTGTCGTGCCGCTGGGACGCGCTGCACTCCAAGCGCGGCAAGATGGTCACGCTGATCCTGCACGGCGCGCCCGATCCGGGCGAGATTTATGCCACCGTGATGCGGCTGGCCGGGCAGGCGGGCGACGCGCGGCCGGTGCGCCAGGACACGCTGCGCGGCCGTTGGCCGCCCACCGGCTTCATGCTCGAGGCGCGGGCCCGGCGCGGCAGCGGATCGCTGGCGCTGACGCTGGTGCGGGTGCTCGCCGAGACGCTGCTGGCCTGGCTGGTGCTGGCGCGCGGGCGCCCGATCGGCGGCTTCGACCCGGACCGCTACCGCGCGGAGGTGGCAACCAACACCGACTTCTGCAAGCACGACGAGACGGTCTGCTTCGTCATCGATTGCGCGCTCGACTGCATCGAGCCGATCCGGGCGTATGTGGATCAATGCGCTGCCGGCAATGCGCTGCGCTACGGCATGGATGTTTCCGACACGGCGCTGATGACCTGCCTCGTGACCTCGACCGACGCGGGCCTGCACGTGCACTTCGTCGACGGCGGTGGCGGCGGCTACACCAACGCGGCCAAGCACCTGAAGGCGGCCGGCCCGCGCGCGCCCGTCGCCGGCGCGGCTGCGGCCGACCGCGGTGCGCCTGGCCGCGCCGCCTGATCGCGGCACCGCGGCGATGCCCGGAACCTGCCTCGTCGTCAGTTGCGAGCACGGCGGCAACGACGTGCCACTGGCCTACGCCGCATGGTTCGCCGGCCATGCGGCACTGCTGGACAGCCACCGCGGCTGGGACCCCGGCGCGCTGCAACTCGCCGCCCAGATCGCCGCGGCCTTCGGCGCGCCGCTGTACGCCTCGACCACGACGCGCCTGCTGATCGACCTGAACCGCTCGCCCGGCCACCGGCACCTGTACTCCGAGGTCACGCGCGGGCTGCCGCGGGCGCAGCGCCAGGCGATCGACGCGCAGCACTACCGGCCGCACCGCGACGCCGTCGAAGGCGAGATCGGCCGGCGCATTGCGAGCGGCCAGCGGGTGATCCACGTCGCTTCGCACAGCTTCACGCCGGTGCTCGACGGCGTCGTCCGGCAGGCCGACGTGGCCTGGCTCTACGACCCGCGACGCGCCGCCGAGGCGGCGCTGTCGCGGCGCTGGATCGCCGCCTGTGCACAACGTGCGCCGGGCTTGCGGCTGCGCCGCAACTACCCGTACCGGGGCCGCGGCGACGGCCTGACCGCGCTGCTGCGCAAGGCCTTCGCGGACGAGGTCTACGTGGGCGTGGAGCTCGAGGTGAACCAGCGTTTCGTCGCGCAGCGCGGCGCGCCGTGGCGCGCGCTGCGCGCCGATCTGGTCGAGTCGCTCGCGGTGGCGCTGGCCGCCGAGCCGGCGTACCACGCCGGGTGACCGTGGCGCGCACCCGGCGCGCTACCACTCCAGCGGCGGCAACTCGTGGAAGACCTTGCGGGTACCGGCGATCCAGTGCTGCTTGAGCGACTCGAAGTAGGCGTCGCCGTGGTCGAAGCGGCGCTTCATCGTGACCTGCAGCGCGTCGCGCGCGTAGCAGAGCAGGTCGATCGGCATGCCCACCGAGAGGTTGCTGAGCATCGTCGAGTCGAACGAGACGAGCACGCACTTGGTGGCGTCTTCGAGCGTGGCGCTCGGGGTCACGGCGAGGTCGAGGATGGGCTTGCCGTACTTGGCCTCGCCGGTCTGCAGAAAACTCGTGTCGGTGCCGGCCTCGATGAAGTTGCCTTCGGCATACAGGCGGAACAGCCGCATGTCTTCACCGGAGATCTGGCCGCCGAGGATGAACGAGGCATTGAACTTCAGGCCGCCGCTCTCGAGAAACGGGCCGTCGCGGCGCTCGATGTCGCGCATCGCATCGGCCACCAGATTGGCGACGTCGAACATCGACTCCACGCTCCAGATGTGCGGCCCTTCGCCGCCGGCGCGCTGGCGCAGCACGCTGACCACCGCCTGGGTCGCGGCCAGTCCGCCGGAGCTGAGCAGCACCAGCACGCGGTCGCCGGCGCGCTCGAACACCGTCATCTTGCAGAACCGGGCGTAGTTGTCCACGCCGGCGTGGGTGCGCGAGTCGCTGGCGAAGATCAGCCCTTCTTCGAGCTTGACGCCGACGCAGTAGGTCATGGCGCGCGCCGCCGGGCGGGCTTCATTCAGACCGCCACGATCTCGTCGACCCAGACCTTGAAGCTCTCGAGCGTGTTCGGGCCGAAGGTGCTCGACAGCGCCACGTCGCAGGCGTCGCGGCCGCGCGCCATCAGCACGCGGCCGATGCGCGGCGTGTTGTTGCGCGCGTCGAAGGTGTACCAGCGGTCGCCCAGGTAGGCCTCGAACCAGCCGGCGAAGTCCATCGTGCCGTACGGCGGCGGCATGCCGATGTCGCCGAGGTAGCCGGTGCAGTAGCGCGCCGGGATGTTCAGGCAGCGGCAGAACGCGATCGCCAGGTGGGCGTAGTCGCGGCACACGCCGCGGCCCTCGTTGTAGGCCTCCCAGGCGGTGCGCGTGCGCCGCGCGTGCTGGTAGCCGAACTCGATGTGGCGATGCACGAAATCGCACACCGCCTGCACGCGCGCCCAGCCGGTCGGGCCCGAACCGAAGCGCTGCCAGGCGACCTCGGAGAGCTGGTCGGTCTCGCAATAGCGGCTGCCGAGCAGGAACACCAGCGTCGACTCCGGAAGCTGTTCGACCGGTGTCTGCATGGCCCAGGGCGCCACGACGTCGGGCGCACCGGTGTCGTGGACCAAGGCATCGGTGCTCAGCACGAAGCGGCCCTGCGGCGCGACGATGCGGCTGCACCAGTTGCCGAACAGATCGCGGTACGCGGTGACCGGCACCACCGGGTGGGTGACGAGCTGATCGGGCCGCAGCAGATCGGCGGCGCGCGAATAGTGGATGTTCAACGCCAGGATCATCGGCGTGGGCTGCGGGCACTGGTAGGCCATTTCGAAACCGACTCGGATCTGCATGCTCGCTCCTGTTGTGCCGCAGCACACACGCAAGCGGCAGGCCACCGAGGGCCGACTGCGCCGATCCGACCACCGAACCGGCGTCGGCGATGACGCCACGGCCTACAGCATCGGCCCCGCGCCGTCACGGCGCCATCGGCCGAGCACCCGCAAGCCTGTAGGCGTGCTCCGACCGGCCCGGCCGGCGGGATCGGTCGCCGTACGCTGCTCGCATCGGCGCCATCGCCGGCGCCATTGCCGGCTCCAACTCCGTCCGGGCGAGGGAACCACCGAGCCCGCGTTGAGAGCCGCCTCCCGGCCTCAGGCCTCGGGGTCGACGATGCGGCCGTCTTCGGGGTCGTCGGGCACGACCGGCGGCACCGGCCCCTGGTCGGGTTCGACCGGCATCGATCCGGGTTCGGGGTCGTCGGACTCCGCGTCGTGGTGGCGGTGCGGCTTGCGCGGTGTGTGGCTCGGCATGATGGGCTCCGGTGAACACCGCATCGTCCACGATTTCGACGGCTGCGTCATCCACGCTGGCCGGTGACGCGCAACGCCGCTCGGCGAGGCTCGACCACACTCGGCGCGGGTCGCAGCGGCGCCCGGGTTCAGCCGCCCTCGTTGTGCACCGACACCGGAGCGGCTGCCGCGTGCCGCCGCGCGCCCTGCACCGTCGCCAGGGCTTCGATCGCCGCGGCGCGCACCTGCCGGGCGTCGTGCGCCAGGCCCTGCAGGCGCGGCACGAGCCCGGGCAGGACGCCCTCGGACACGGCGGGCGGGGCCGACATCGACCGCGCATCGGCATCGACGGCATCGACGGCGTCGCCCGCCGGCGCGGCCGGCTCGCCGGCGAGGCAGAGGCAGGCCGCCAGATCGGCGTTCGCCCGTTGCAGCGCCCGCGCACCGGTCTGGCCGGCCGGCCCGGAGCCGGCTCGCACCAGCATCAGGCGCACCACCGACAGGTGCGCCATCAGGCGTTGGCCATGGTCGATCAGCGCCGCGACCTGCCGGATCGGCAGCTGCACGGCCCGGGGTTCGGCCGCGCTGCGCTGCAAGGCGCCCGCAAGCGCGCTCAGCGCGTCGTAGGCGCGGCGCCGGGCGAGCCGCTGTTCGACGGCGGCGGCAGGTTGCGGCCGCAGCGCGTGGCCGGCGTAGTCGCGCAGATCCTTCAAGACCTGGTCGATCGCGAGAGGCAATCGCCGCCGTTCCCACGAAGGCAGCACGTAACTGAAGCCCCAGGCGAGCGCGGCGCCGAGCACGGTATCGGCCACGCGTTCGGCGATCGCAAAGCCGCCGGCCGGGTTGACCAGGTGCGACTGCAGCAGCGCCATCACGGTGGCCGCCGTCGCGGTCATCCAGTAGCGCTGCGCGACGAAGGAATGGGCGATGCCCACGGCGGCGAGAAAGACCAGGCTCAACAGCGCCGGCGAGGTCAGGTGCGACAGCAGCAGCACGACGGCGCAGCCGAGCATGGTGCCGAGCACGCGGGTGTTGCGCCGGCTCAAGGTCTGCTCGAGGTTGCCGCGCAGCACCACGGCCACGCTGAGCACGAGCCAGTGCGGGTGCGAGGCCCACGGCAGCGCCAGCGCCAGGTAGTAGGCGGTGCCCAGCGCGAGCGCCGCGCGCACCGCGTGGCGCAGCACCGGCGACTGCCCCGACCAGTGCGCACCCAGGGCCTTGAGCGGCCAGCCTTCGGCCGCCACGAAACGCTGCAGCTGCTCGCGTGTCAGCGGCACGCATTCACGGCCGCCGCGCAGCAGCGCGTGGATCTGCACGACATCGGCGCCGATGTCGGTCAGCCGATCGTGCACGCCGCGCAGCAACCGGGTGCGCACGCCGGCGTGCGTGATCTGCGCGTCGGCGAACAGCCGGTTCAGGTCGTCCTGCAGCGCGTCGGCCGGTGCCGCGGGCCGGCCGTCGCGAACGGCGTCGGCGGCGGCTTCGAGCGCCTGGCCGATCCGGCGCAGGGCCTGGCCGACGCGTTGCAGCAGCCAGCGCCCGTTCGCGTCGCGGCCGAGCACGTCGAGATCGAGCCGCCCCGCGAGCAGCAGGTCGCGCAGGTCGATGGCGCGCAGCAGGATCGCGGTGTCGCGGCGGTAGCGTTCGCTGTCGGCATCGACGAAGACGAAGTCGCGCGCGCTTTGCAGCCGCTCGGCGAGTTCGGCCTCGCCCTTGATCCAGTCGTTCATGACGCGCGCCTCGGGGGCGCGCGGGTGCGGCGATTCGAGCAGCGCCGCACGCGACGGCAGCAGCCGCGCCGCGGCGCGCAGCGCCGCCTCCAGCGCCAGCGTTCGGTAGCGGCCCTGCAGCACCCGGCCCGCGATCAACGACCACGCGAGGTAGACGACGCCGCCGAGCGCGTTCCAGCCCGCCAGCTCGAACATCGACACCCCCGACGCCGGCGCGGCAATCGAGAACACCAGCGACAGGATCGGTGCGAACGACACCGCCGCAGCGCGCAGCCCCCAGGCCATCGTCATCATCGCCGCGAAGGTCACGCCGACCACGCCCGCCCCCAGCACCAGCGGGTACGGCTTGAGCACGGCGACGACCAGCGCCGCGGCGAAGCTCAGCACCGCCGCCGCCGACACCCGGTGCCACGTGCGGGGCACGGTGTTGGGCACGTCGGCCAGGCTCGCGCAGACCGCGCCGCTCAAGGCCCATTGCGCCGCGTGCGCTCCCACCAGCGCACCGATGAGCAGCTGGACCACGCCGATCCCGCTGGCCACGGCCAGGCCGTTGAGCGCGTAGGCGGGCAGGCGGTGGAACGGTTTCATCGGTACGGGCGGGGTCGGGTCAGGGCGTGGCCGGCATGCGCGTGGCCGGACCGAAACGATAGCGCAGCCCCGACCCGGCGCGCCCTTCGGCGGCGCGGAGCCGCCGCCGAACGCAGCGTGCCTACTGCGAGACGTGGATCACGTCGCGCACCAGCGGGTAGATGTGGTTCTGCCAGCGCTTGCCGCTGAACACGCCGTAGTGGCCGACGTTGGGTTGCACGTAGTGGGTGCGCAGGTACGGGCGCAGGCTGCTGGCGAGGTCCTGCGCCGCCAGCGTCTGGCCGACGGCGCAGATGTCGTCGCGCTCGCCCTCGACGGTGAGCAGTGCGGTGCGCCGGATCGCGGCCGGATCGACGCGGCGCCCGCGAAACCGCAGCTCGCCGCGGGGCAGCGCGTGCTGCTGGAACACGAGGCTGACGGTCTCGAGGTAGAAGTCGGCGGCCAGGTCGGCCACCGCCATGTATTCCTCGTAGAAGGTGCGGGTGACCTCGGCCTTGTCGAACTCGTCGTCCACCAGATGCCGGTAGTAGTCCTTGAAGGCGTTGACGTGCCGCTCCTTGTTCATGCCGATGAACGCCGAGAGCTGGACGAAGCCCGGGTACACGCGCCGGCCACCGCCGCCGTGGCGCCACGGCACGGTGCTGATCAGGTTCTGCTCGAACCACTCGATCGGCTTCTCGTTGGCCAGCTTGTTGACGGCGGTCGGGCTGATGCGGCAATCGATCGGGCCGGCCATCAGCGTCAGGCTCGCCGGCGTGGCCGGGTGCCCGTCTTCGGACATCAGCGCCACTGCCGCGAGGGCCGCCACGCAGGGCTGGCAGACCGCCACCACGTTGGCGTTCGGGCCCATCGCGGCGAGGAAGTCGATGACGTGCTCGGTGTATTCGTCCAGGCCGAAGCGGCCCGCCGCCAGCGGCACGTCGCGCACGTTGTGCCAGTCGGTCACGTAGACATCGTGGTCCTGCAGCACGGTGCGCACGGTGTCGCGCAGCAGCGTGGCGAAGTGGCCCGACATCGGCGCCACCACCAGCACCTTGGGTTGCGGCGGCGCGCCGGCCTTGCGAAAGCGCAGCAGCGTTGCGAACGGCGTGGTGCACACGACCTCTTCGGTGACCGGCACGCTCGCGCCCTTGACGAGCACGCCGTCGATGCGCCAGGGCGGGCGCTTGTGGGTGACCTCGGCGAGCTCGAGCACGCGGCACGCCGCGGCGATTCGCCGCACCGACGTCTGGGCCGACAGCCCGAAGCCCGGGTCGCGCAGCAACGGCACCGACATCTTCGCCAGCGTGCGCAGCGGCCACATCAGATCGGACTGTGCCTGGTAGGCCTGGTACATCATGGAGTCTCCGGCTCTGATTCGTGGGGGGGCACGTTGCAACTAACGCGCCAGCGCGGGTGGCACGCCGCTTGCGATCCGCTGCGGGCCGACCCGAGCCGGAGAGCCGTCATGCCCGTTGCCACCCCGTCCAAGCCCAAGACCGCGCGCAAGGCCGCCACCCTGCCGACGAGAAGCGCGCAGGCGCCCCAGGCGCCCGCCTCGCTCACTCTGAGCAGCAAGAACTACTCGTCGTGGTCGTTGCGCGGCTGGCTGCTGGCGCGCTTTGCCGGCATCGAGTTCACCGAGGTGATGGTCTCGCCCGACGACGCCGACGCGCGCAAGGAACTGCTGCTGCTCTCGCCTTCGATCCGCGTGCCGTGCCTGACCCACGACGGCGCCAAGGTCTGGAACACGCTGGCGATCGCGCAGTACCTCAACGAGATCTGTCCCGACGCCGGCCTGATGCCTGCCGAGCGCATCGCGCGCGCGCACTGCCGCTCGGTGAGCGGCGAGATGAACTCGGGCTTCGCGAACCTGCGCGCGTCGTTGCCGATGAACCTGAAGGCGCGCTTTCCCGGCCACAAGATCTGGGCCGGCGCGCAGCCTGACATCGAGCGCATCGTCGAGATCTGGACCGAGTGCCTCGCCACCTACGGCGGGCCCTACCTGTTCGGCGCCCGGCGCGGCATGGCCGACGCGATGTACGCGCCCGTGGTCACCCGCTTCCTGACGTACGACGTGAAGCTGAACGCACCCTGCATCGGCTATTGCCGCACGATCATGGCGATGCCGGAGATGCAGGAATGGGTCGCCGCGGCCAAGCTCGAACCCGACGAGATCGAGGAACTCGACATGGACTTCTGACCCTGCCGGCGCGGCCTGCCCGCGCCGCACCGCAGCTCACTTCCAGGGCGTGGGCGGCGGTACCTCGCACGGCGCCGGCATGTCGATCGACCTGAAATCGGCCGGGCCGACGATCTCCAGGTATTCCATGTCCGGCGAGTAGTCGAACAGGTAGTGGACGATGCCGGGCCGCTGGTGCACGCAATCGCCCGCCTCGACCAGCGTCTCCTGGTCGCCGTACATGAACCGCGCCCAGCCCTTGGTCATGTAGACGATCTGGAACTCCGCCTCGTGGCGGTGCCACCCGGTGCCCTTCTGCGGTGCCTCGTTGGCCTTCACGAGGTGCGCGATCACGCGCCCGGCGGTGGCCGCCTCGACGCCCAGGTCTTTGTAAAGAAAGAAGTCGCGCAGGCCATCGCTGCGCCACGGCGTGTCGGCCGGCTTGACGTGAGAGAACTTGGTGTTCGTCTTGTCCAACATGGCGCGGGCCTCCTGCGATGTTCAACACCGGCGGCGATATGCAAAAGCCGTTCCAATGAACGGGGACGCGTCCGCACCGGCGCGATCAAGCCGGATCGAGCGCCGCCAGCAGCGCGGCGCTCGGCGCATGCCAGCCGACGATCGCGCCCTGCGCGGCGATCATCGCCAGCGTCGCCGCCTTGAACTCGGCAAAGTAGCTCTCGGTCGCGTCCTCCACGAGCAGACAGTCGTAGCCGCGGTCGTTGGCCTCGCGCATCGAGGTCTGAACGCACACTTCGGTGGTCACGCCGGTGAAGACAAGGTGGCTCACGCGTTGCGCCTGCAGCATGTCGTGCAGGCCGGTGGACCAGAACATGCCCTTGCCGGGCTTGTCGATCACGAGCTCATCCGCCAGCGGCGCGAGCGCCGGGATGATCGCGGTGCCGGGCTCGCCGCGGATCAGCAAGCGCCCCATCGTGCCGGCGTCGCCGATGCGCAGGCGCGGCGCACCGCGCAGGCGCTTGGCCGGCGGGCAGTCCGACAGGTCGCCCCGGTGCGCCTCGCGCGTGTGCACGACCGGCCAGCCGCGTGCCCGCCAGGCCGCAAGCAGCGTTGCGATGGGTTCGATGGCGGCGTGCAGCCGCGTCACGTCGTTGCCCAGCGAAGCGCCGAAGCCGCCGGGCTCGACGAAGTCGCGCTGCATGTCGATGACGACGAGCGCGGTCCGGCCCGGCGAGAACGGGTAGTGGAAGGGAGTGGCGGGGACGTCGATTCGCTTCATGCGGCAACTCGGGCTTGGGTGGGTGTGGAACGGGGCAATGAAAGCGGGGCACCAGGAACACCAAGGAACACCAAGCACTCAAAGGTCGTCGCCACGGCTGGAAGCCGCGTGCAAGCAGTGGCGAGCGCCTCATCTGCATTTCCTTGGCATCTTTGCGCCTTTGTGGCTCAAAGAAGTTCGGCGCAGCACCGCCGCTCACGCCGCCTGCGGCAACGCATCGTGATGCCCGCCGCCCATGTGCGAGCCGATCAAGCGCCGGTCGGCCCCGGCGGCCGGTGTCTCGAACACGATGCGGCCTTCGCTCATCACCGCGATGCGGTCGCTCAGTTCGAGCAGTTCGTCGAGGTCTTCGCTGATCAGCAGCACCGCGCCGCCTTTTGCGCGCACCTGCAGCAGGCGCGCGTGGATCTCGGCCACGGCCGCGAAGTCCAGGCCGAACACCGGGTTCGCGGCGATCAGCACCTGGATCGTGCCGGCGAGTTCGCGCGCCAGCACGGCACGCTGCACGTTGCCGCCCGACAGGCTGGCGATCGGCGCGTTCTCGCCGCGCGTCTTCACGCCGTACTCCTCGATCCACGCGCGCGCGCGTTCGCGCCAGGCGTCGAAGCGCAACCAGCCGCGCTTGAGCGGCGCTTCGTCGAAGTCGCGCAGCGCCATGTTCTGCGCCACACTGAGTGCACCGACACAGGCGTTGCGCAGTGGCTCCTCGGGCAGCGCGCGCAACTGCAGCACGCGGTTCTCGGAACGCCGCGCCCGATACGGAACGCCGGCCACGCGCACCGTGCCGGCCGCGCGCGGCCGCTGGCCGACCAGCGCTTCGACCAGTTCGCGCTGGCCATTGCCCGAGACGCCGGCGATGCCCAGGATCTCGCCCTGGCGCACGTTCAGGCTCAGGCCTTGTACCGCCAGCATGCCGCGGTCGCCGAGCGCGCTCAGGCCTTCGACTTGCAGCGCGATCACCGCGCTTGCCGCGGTGGCCGCGCGCGGCGCCGCGCTGCCCTCGGCCACGATCGACGAAGCGCCCGCGGCCGACTCGCCGATCATCGCCTGCGCCAGCTGCTCGGGCGTGGTGGCCGCCACCCGCGCGCCGTGCACGCGACGGCCGCGACGCAGCACCGTCACCTCGTCGGCGTAGGCCATCACCTCGCGGAACTTGTGCGTGATCATCAGCACCGTGCACTCGCCGCGCCGCGCCACCGCGCGCACATAGGCGAGCACCTCGTCGGCCTCTTGCGGCGTGAGCACGGAGGTCGGCTCGTCCAGGATCAGCAGGCGCGGCTTGAGGTAGAGCTGCTTGAGCAACTCGAGCTTCTGTTTTTCGCCGGCCGCCAGGCCAGCCGGCGTGGCGTCGAGGTCGAGCTTGAACGGCGTGGTCTTCAGAAACGTGCTCAGGGCCGCGCGCTCCTTCTTCCAGTCGATCAGCGCCGGCGTGCGGCCGCCGGCGAGCAGCAGGTTCTCGGCCACGTTCATGCCCGGCGCGAGCGTGAAGTGCTGGTAGACCATGCCGATGCCCAGCGCGCGCGCCACCACCGGCGAGGCGATGTCGTGCTCGCGGCCGTCGATCAGCACCGACCCGCTCTCAGGCCGCTGCGAGCCGGCCACGCACTTCACCAGCGTGCTCTTGCCAGCGCCGTTCTCGCCGAGCAATGCGTGCACCGAACCCGCGGCCACCGTCAGGCTGACGGCGTCCATCGCGGTGAAGCTGCCGAAGCGCTTCGTCAGCTCCAGCGTTTCGAGCGCCAGTGCGCCGGTGGCGGCGGGCTTGGGGTCGAGGGGGGCGGTCATCCGGCACGCTCCGTACGTTGCGTTGCGATGAATCTGTCTTTCGGGCGGCCGGACAGGCTCACTGGCCTACCTTCCGGCTGTTCAAGGACATTGGCATGGCACGGCGCAGGGTTGTCCACGGCGGCGGTCGGTCGGCGCTCATGCGCCGAGCCCTTCGAGCACCGCGATCGAGGACGCCACCGCCCCGAACACGCCGCCTTGCATCGTCACCATCTTCAGGGCCGCCAGGTGATTGCCGAGGTCGGTGGCCGCGGTGCAGTCGTCGAGCAGCAGGCACTCGAAACCGCGGTCGTTGGCTTCGCGCATCGTGGTGTGCACGCACACGTCGGTGGTGATGCCGGCAAGCAGCAGGTTCGTGATGCCGCGAGTTCGCAGGACCAGCTCCAGGTCGGTGGCGCAGAACGACCCCTTGCCGGGCTTGTCGATGATCACTTCACCGGGCAGCGGCGCCAGCTCGTCGATGATCTGCCAGCCCGGCTCGCCGCGCACCAGGATGCGCCCGCACGGCCCGGCGTCACCGATTCCGGCGCCGTTCGAGCCGATGCGGCGCGAGCGCCAGCGCTTGTTTGCGGGCAGGTCCGAGAGATCGGGTCGGTGGCCTTCGCGGGTGTGGATGATGTGAAAGCCGAGCGCGCGCATGCGCGCCATCAGCGTGCGAATCGGCGCGATCGGCGCACGGGTGAGCGACAGGTCGTAGCCCATCTTGTCGACATAGCCACCGACGCCGCAGAAGTCGGTCTGCATGTCGATCACGACCAGCGCGGTGTTGGCGGGCTGCAGATCCCCGTCGTACGGCCAGGGGTAGGGGTCGGCGTCCACGAAGGCAGGCGTCGGCACGGCGGGAGCTCCTTGTGTCAGGCGCTGCGCCGCCGCGGGCCCGCCGCTGCCGACGTGGCGGCTGCATCGGCGGGGGCTGCGGCGGGGCGCAGGTTGTCGGGTGCATGGGTGCGGGTGGGCGCCGCGAAGCCGCAAGAGGTGCCGTCGGTGTGCACGACCTCGGCCTCCCACGGCAGGCGGTAGCGTCCGTTGACCATGTCGTGCATGAACGTGTAAGGGCAGTCCATCGCCCCGCCCTGCACTGCCGTGTAGCCGCGGTGCCAGAGCTGGTAGGGATTGTTCTCGACGCTCCAGTGAATGCGCGCCTCGCGCACGAGGTCGGGCCGCACCTCGCAGGTCACGACCTCGTCGGCTCGGCCGCCGCCCTCGACCATCAAGGTGCCGTCGAAATTGCAGACCATCGCCTCGCCCATCGAGTCGAAGGTGCCGTCGCTGCCGGCCAGGCACACGCTCGCCGTCACCATCAGGTTCTGGAACGCGTTGGCCTGGTTGGTGATGCGCCACGCATGACGGAGCGGCGCGGTGTAGCCGGCCGTGCGCAGCATGATCTCGGCGCCCTTGTAGGCGCACTCGCGCGCCATCTCGGGGAACATGCCGTCGTGGCAGATGATCAGCGCGAGCTTGCAGCCCTTCGGCCCGTCGATCACCGGGATGCCCAGGTTGCCCGGCTCCCAGGCCTCGACCGGCACCCAGGGATGCAGCTTGCGGTAGTACAGCGCGAGCGCGCCGGTGGCGTCGATCACGATGCCGGTGTTGTACGGGTTGCCGTGCGGGTTGAACTCCATGATCGAGAAGCAGCCCCAGACCTTGTGCTCGGCACACGCCGCCTTGAACGACGCGACCTCGGGGCCGTCCATGGAACACATCAGTTCGGGCGCGATGCTCATCGACAGGCCGTGCAGCGCGTACTCGGGGAACACGACCAGGTCGAGCCCGGCGTTGTTGCGCCGCGCCTTGCCGACCATCGCGACGATGCGCTCGGCCTGCGCTCGCAATTGCGCCGGTGTCTCGACCAACGGCAGTTGCGACTGCACCAGTCCGATGACGACGCCGCTCGGCGATTTGTTCAGCCCCCCGAGTCCGCTCATGGTCCGTATGCCGTGGGTGCGCGCATCAGCGCGCCGATGAGAGTTCGCCGGGGCTGCCTTGCGCCACCTTGCCGGGCCGGCAACTGACGACCAGGATCACCAGCGTCAGCACGTAAGGCACCGCGCCGAAGAGGTAGTAGCCCTGGCTGACGCCGATCGACTGCAGCGCCGGCCCGATGGCGCCGGCACCACCGAACAGCGCGGCCGCGCCGACGCAGCGCAGCGGGCTCCAGCGCGCGAAGATCACCAACGCCACCGCGATCAGGCCCTGCCCACTCGAGATGCCTTCGCTCCAACTGCCCGGGTAGAACAGTGTCAGCGAGGCGCCGCCGAGCCCGGCGATCGCGCCGCCGGCGGCGGTCGCGGCAATGCGAATGCCGTTGACCGAGTAGCCCAGTGCCCTGGTCGCGCTGGCCGAGTCGCCGGCCAGGCGCACCAGCAGGCCCCAGCGGGTGCGCGCGAAGCCCGCGTACATCGCCAGCGCGAGCAGCAGGCCCAGCGGCAGCAGCGGGTTGACTTCCAGCGCCGCCCGCAGCACTTGCGAGCCGCTCCAGGCTCCGAGCGCGAGCGGCACCAACTGTGCGGCCTGTGGCTGGATCAGGGGCTTGCCGAGGTAGAACGCCAGGCCGGTGCCCAGCAGCATCAGGGCGATGCCGGTGGCGACGTCGTTGACGCGCGGCAGCGAGCACAGCAGGCCATGCAGCAGCGCCAGCGACGCCCCCGCCGCCGCGGCCGCGAGCACGCCGATCCACGGCGACCCGCTGAGGTACGAGCCGCCGAACCCGGCCACCGCCGACAGCACCAGCACGCCCTCGAGCCCGAGGTTGATGCGGCCGGACTTCTCGGTCAGGCACTCGCCCAGGCTGACGAACAGGAACGGCACCCCCACGCGCAACGCACCACCGAGGATGGCGAAGAGGAAGTGCATCGACACGCTGGAAGTCATGTGCTCATCCAGCCGTGATGGGTGGTGCCGAACGGAAGTTGCCACGAGGGCGCAAAGACGCCAGGAAGGGCTTTCTCGGTCCTGCCTTCCTGGTGTCCGGGCGCACTTGCGGCCACGAGCCCACTCGACCCGCCGCCTCTGCGTCGAAACGACCGGAGCCGAAACGGTGTCGACTCATGTCGACGTCCCTGCCGCCGCCACCTGCACGTCACCGCGCACCGCCGAACGCCGGAAGCGCGCGCCGGCGGCCTTCCAGTCGACGCCACGCAGCGCCTCGCTGGCCAGGATCATGACGAACGCGATCCCTTGCAGCACCTGCACCGAGGCGTCGGGCAGGTCGAGGCGGCGTTGCAGCAGGCTGCCTGCAGCGCCGAAACCGCCGAACAGGATCGCCACCGGAATGATCGCAAACGGGTTGTGGCGCGCGATGAACGACACCAGGATGCCGGCATAGCCGTAACCGGCGATCAGCGATGCGTTGGCGTTGGTCTGGACCGCGGCAACCTCGATCGCGCCGGCCAGCCCCGCGCAACCGCCGCCCAGGCCGCAGGCCAGCAGGATCAGCGCGCTCGCCGGCAGGCCCACCAGTTGGGCGGTGCGCGGGTTGCCGCCGACCACCCGCACCGCGAAGCCGCGCGCCGTCAGCGCCAGCCACAGCCCGAGCACGATGCACGCGACCACGCCGATCACCAGTCCCCAGTGCACGTCCGAGCCGGCGATGCCGCCGATGCGCAGCGCTTCGTCGAGCGAACGGGTCGAGGGCTTGTTCAGCGTTGCCGGGTCGCGCATCGGGCCTTCGACCAGCTGCTTGAAGATCGCGATCGCGGTGTAGGCGAGCAGCAGGCTGCTGATGGTCTCGTTGACGCCGCGGTACTGGCGCAGGGCGCCGGCCAGCGCGATCCACGCGGCACCGACCGCGAACGCGGCCGCGCACAGCAGCACTGTGCCGATCACGTTGCCCGGCAGCGGCGTCAGGTACGGCAGGCCGGCCGCCGCCAGGCCGCCGAGCACCAGCGCGCCTTCACCGCCGATGATGACCAGCCCGGCGCGCGCCGGCAGCGCCACGCACAGCGCCGTGAGCATCAGCGGGGCGGCACGCGTGAGCGTGTTCTGCCACGAGAACCAGTCGCCGAACGCGCCCTCGAACAGCAGCACCCAGGTCTGCACCGGGCTCACGCCGCCGAGCCGCACGAACACGCCGAACACGAGCAGCGCCGCGATCAGCGCGCCGATCGGCAACGCGGCGTCGAGCAGGGTCTTGCGCATGGACCGAGGCGGTGCGCGACGGCATCAGGCCGAGCCGATCACGCCTTCGACCAGGTAGTTCATCTTCTCGAGCTCGAGATCGGTCTGCTTCAGCGTCTTGCCGGCCGGGATCACGACCGCGCCCTTGTTGTCCTTCAGGGCGCCGCGGAAAATGTCGAAGCCGCCCGCGATCATCTTCGACTTGATGTCGTCGGCGTTCTTGCGCGCGGCTTCAGGGACCATCGCGCCGTACGGCGACATCTTCACGTAGCCGTCCTTCAGCCCGCCGCGCAGGAAGTTCGGGTGCGGCTTGCCGGTCTGCGCCGCGTCGATGATGGTCTTGTAGGCGCTCCACCAGTTCCACTCGGCGCCGGTGAGGTACGCCGCCGGTGCCAGCTTGGCCTGGCTGACGTGGTAGCCACAGACTTGTCGGCCGCGCTTGGCAGCGGTCTCGACGACCACCTTCGGGCTGTCGACGTGCATCGTTAAAACGTCGGCGCCTTGGTCGGCCAGGCTGTTGGTGGCCTCGGCCTCCTTGACCGGCATCGACCACTCGCCGGTGAAGATCACGGTGGTCGTGATCGACGGGTCGACCGAGCGCGCCCCCATCGTGAATGCGTTGATGTTGCGCAGCACCTGCGGGATCGGCTTGGCGGCGACGAAGCCGAGCTTCTTGCTCTTGGTCATGTGGCCGGCGATCACGCCGTTCAGGTACTGGCACTCGTCGATGTAGCCGAAGTAGCTGCCGGTGTTCTTCGGGTCCTTGGCCGCCGTCCACAGACCACCGCAGTGCGAGAAGCGCACCTCGGGCTCCTTCAGTGCGAGCGCGATCATGTACGGGTCGAAGTACCCGAACGAGGTCGGGAACAGCAGCCTCGCGCCGTCTTGCTTGATCATGCCGGTCATGGTTTTCGTGACGGCCGCGGTCTCGGGCACGTTCTCTTCCTCGACCACCTTGATGCCGGGCAACTTCTTCGCCTCGGCCGCCGCAGCAGCCTGCGCCTGGTTGTAGCCGAAGTCGTCGCGCGGGCCGACGTAGATCACGCCCACCGTCAGCGGCGTCTGCGCCGCGGCGCGGCGAATCGCCCACGGCGACAACGAGACAAGCGACAGGGCAGACAGTTGCGCCAGGTGGCGGCGGCGCGAGGCGTCGGAAGGCAGCGTCATGAGGTTTCTCCGCGAGGTTGGGGGCCACGGCGCACTTTGGTGCACGCCTCGGTATACCGACAAGGATTCAGCAAAACGCGTGCCTGCCGGGCGGCGCCCGGTTCGAGCGCCGGGCCGCCCCGAACCGGCGCGCCTCCCCTCGGGGGATCGGCCGCTGTACTCAGCGGCCGAGGGACCTCATTTCGCCAGCCGAGACCTCGCCTCGTGCAGCGTGTGCAGCGTGATCTTGCGCACCTCGACCTTGCTCTGGTCGATGTGGCTCTTCAGCAGCAACTGGGCCTGGTCGGCCTTTCGCTGGATCACCGCGCGCAGGATCTTGGCGTGCTCGGCGTAGGTGGCCTCGATGCGGTCGGGCCGCGTGAAGTCGAGCCGGCGAATGATGCGAATGCGCTCGGTCACGTCCCAGTGCACGCGCGCCGTCTCGGCGTTGCCGGCGGCGCGCACCAGAGTGGCGTGAAATTGCTCGTCGTTCGCACCGACCTGTCGCGCGTCGTCGAGCCGCTCGGCCACCGGCACCAGCCAGATGCGCTTCAATGCGTCGAGTTCGGGCGGCTCTTCGGTGCGGGCACACAGGCGCAGCACGCTCGCCAGTTCGAGCACGATGCGCAGGTCGTAGAGCTGCTCGAGGCGGGCGAAGTCGATCGGTCGCACGAACCAGCCGAGCTTGGGTTCGAGCTCCAGAAAGCCTTCGGCGCGCAGCCTGAACAGCGCCTCGCGCACCGGCGTGCGGCTCACGCCCAAGCGGTGGCCGAGTTCGGCCTCTGAAAAACGGTCGCCCGCCACCAGTTTGAAGTCGTGAATCTCGTCCTTCAGCGTCGCGTACACCTGCGCGGCCAGGTTGGCGCGGGCGGTGGGCAGGGGGGGCGTCGCGGTCATCGCGATCATGTTAACGAGCCACGCCGTGGCGCCGAGCCGACGGGGCCTGCGCACGCATCGTCACAGGTCGATCAAGCTGACGTGCGCCGCCACCACGCGCCAGCCCTGCGGCATGCGCACCCAGGTCTGGCTCTGCCGGCCCACGCGCGCACTGCGGTCGCGGTGGAACTCGGTCATCACGGTGGCGAAGTCGCGGCCGTAGGTGGTGATCACGGTGTTCGACAGACGACGCGCCAGGCCGACCGCCGGCCGCGCGGCGCGAAACGCGCGGATCGCCTCGATGCCGCACAGGTTCTCGGCGGCACCGTAACGCACCGTGAGCGCCGAGTCCCAGAACAGCTCGTCGAGCACCTCGACCCGGTTGTGGACCAGCGCATCTTCGTAGCGCGCGAACACGGCGCTCACCTCGGCGAGCACCTCGGGGCGGTTGATGTCGGCGTTCGTCACAGCACGGCCACTTTCGACATCGTCACACCACTCGCGTGCAGATGGTGCGCAACGCGCAACGCCAGGTCTTCGCGCCACGGCGCGGTGATCACCTGCACGCCGATCGGCAGCGACCCGTGCGCCCCCCTCACCGGCACCGCGCACACCGGCAGGCCGATGCACGAGATCGGCTGCGTCAGCAGGCCCATGCTGGGCCGCGCGGGCAGGCGCTGGCCGTTGACCTCGATCCACTCGGTGCCGATCGGTGGGGCCGCGCACGGCGTGGCCGGTGCGAGCAGAACGTCGACCTCCTCGAACACTTCGGCCACGCGCAGCGCGAACCAGCGGCGCACGCGCTGCGCTTGCTGCACCCACGCGGCCGGCAGCAGCGCGCCCGCCAGGAAGCGGTCGCGCGAGAGCGGCTCGAAATCGCCGGCACGGGTGCGCAGGTCGGGCAAGTGCAACGCCGCACCTTCGGCGTTGCTGATGACGAATGCCGCGGCGCGCGCCCGCGCCACCTCGGGCAGTTCGATCGCCCGAACCGCTTCCAGCGCGTCGGCAACGCGCTCGAGCGCCGCGCGCGCTTCGGGGCCGGCATTGGCGGTGAAGTAGCCGCCGAGCGTGGCGATGCGCAGCCCGCCGATGCCGAGCGCGAGCCCATCGGCCGTGGGCTCGACGGGCCGCGCCACGCAGCCCGGGTCGCGCGCATCGAAGCCCTGCACCGCGTCATAGACCAGCGCCAGGTCGAGCGGGCTGCGTGCGAACGGCCCGAGGTGGTCGAAGCTGGCGACGAACGGGTAGCTGCCATGGCGCGGCAACCGGCCGTAGGTGGGCTTGAGCCCGAAGGTGCCGCACAGCGAGGCCGGCACGCGGATCGAGCCGTTCGTGTCCGAACCGAGCGTGATCGGCACCTGGCCGGCCGCGACCGCCGCCGCCGAGCCGCCCGACGACCCGCCGGCGATGCGCGCGAGGTCGTGCGGGTTGCGGCACGGACCTTCGTGCGAGTTCTCGGTCGTGAAGCCGTAGGCGTATTCGTCCATGTTCAGCGCGCCCACCAGCACTGCACCGGCGGACTGCAGGCGCGCGACCAGTGGCGCGTCGTGCGCGGCGGCGGGCCGGCCGCGTTCGATCTTCGAGCCGGCCAGCGTGGTGATGCCGGCCACGTCAAACAGGTTCTTCACCGCGAACGGCACGCCGGGCAGCAGCAGCGCGTGCGCGGTCGGATCGCCTGCGGCCAAGCGCGCGTCGAGGGCAGCGGCGGTCCGTAGCGCACGGTGCTCGGTCACATCGGTGAAGGCGTTGACGCGTTCGTCGGTCTGCGCAATGCGCGCCAGGCTCGCGCGCACGAGTTCGCTCGCGCTGACAGCGCCGTTGCGCACGGCCGACGCCATCGCGGCGGCGCTGCCCTGCAGCAAGCGCTCGGCACTCATGCGCGCCTGCCGTCGGCCGGCGCCACCGGCACGAACGACCCGGCCGGGTCGTCGGTGATCGTCAACGGATGCGCGCCCACCAGCGCGGCCATGCTCGCGGCCAGCGCAAAGTAGTTCAGCACGCCCGGGCGGTGCTCGGCGGCGAGCGGCAATTGCAGCACGGCGGCGGCCGCGTCCACATAGGCCTCGATCTGGGCAGGGGTCATCGGGAGCATGCCTTGCATGTCGTCAGCGCCGCACTTCGCGCCGGAAGGTCTCGAGGCTGCGCGCACTTGCCGCCACGAAGCCGGATTCGGACAAGGTGTCCACGCTGCGCGCGCGTGCACCGGCGTCGAGCCGGATCTCGGCCACCCGCGTCGGCCGTTTCGTCGGCAGCGGCTCCTTGCCAGCGAGGCAGACGGCTGCTTCGAGGTCGCGCGGGACGAGCCGCGCCGTGGTGCCGGTCTGCAACAAGACGTCGCACCCGCGGCCTGCGCGCGTCATGCCGGTGCCGCCGCGCCCACGGCCTGCAGGTACGCGCGCCAGCCGCCGTGGGCGGTGACGTCGCGGGCCTGCGTCAGCGCGTGCGCCTCGCACAGGAAGCCATGCACCCAGCGGCCGTCGGCCAGTTCGATGCTGCCCAGGCCGAGCGGCGGCGGGATCGACGCAAGGAAGGAGCCGACCGCCTCCAGCGGCAGATCCCAGACCTCGATCGCGATCGGCGCGCCGCTCTCGTAGCCGCTCACGCGCACCAGGCCGGGTTTGGCCGGTGTGGTCGCCGGCAGCGCGTACAGGCGGTAGAAAGGCGCCGTGTGCGTGGCCTCGCGCAGCGTGGCGCCGCGCTCGGTGAGCTGGCCGTTCAGCGGCAGGCCGCTGAGGTGCGCGCCGACGACTGCGATCGGCAGGGTCGGCTGGCTGGCGGGCCATGCGACGGGGCAGTCGGGGGTGGGGTCCGTGGTGCCAGCATCGAACCCGAGCCCGGTGGCGCCGAGCGGCAGCGCGACGCTCGCCTCCCAGTCCCGGCCGAACCGCGCCAGCGCGGCATCGGCCGCGCCTGGCGCGATGAAGGTCACGCCGAACGGCAGGCCGCTGCCGGTGAAGCCGGCCGGCAGTGCCAGCGCGCACCAGCCGAGCAGGTTGACGAAGTTGGTGTAGGTACCCAGCAGCGCGTTCGCGCCCAGCGGGTCGGCGTCGATGTCGGTGTGCTTCGGGTGGCCAGGCGCGGTGGGCACCATCAGCATGTCGACCTGGCGCCACAGCGCGGCGGTATCGCGTTGCGCCTCGCGCAACCGATACTGGGCACGGAAGGCATCGGTGGCGCTGAACGACGTGGCGACCTCGATCACGCGGCGCACGCTCGCATCGAGCGCGTCCGGCTGGCGATCCAGAAGTTCCTGCACCACCGTGTGGCGTTCGGCCACCCAGGGACCGCCGTACAGCAAGCGGGCCACGTCGAATAGCGGCTCGAAGTCGAGCGGCACGACGCTGTGCCCGAGCCCGCGCAGTCGCTCCAGCGCCTGCGCGAACACCGGCGCGTAGCCGGCGTCGCCCGTGAACAGCGGGATGGCAGGCACGCCCACCCGAAGCACTGCGCTGGGCCGCGCCGCACCAAGACGGAACGCGCTGTAGGCATCGGCCGGGTCGGGCCCTTCGATGACCGACAGCACCTCGGCCGCGTCGGCCACCGTGAGCGCGAGCACGCAGACGCAGTCGATGCTGCGGCACGCCGGCACCACGCCGGAGCCGCCGACCCGCCCTGGCGTGGGCTTGAGGCCGACGATGTTGTTGAAGCCGGCCGGCACGCGGCCCGAGCCCGCCGTGTCGGTGCCGAGCGCGAACGGCACGTCGCCGCGCGACACCACCACCGCCGACCCCGAACTCGAGCCGCCGCTGACGCGCTCGGCCGCGAACGTGCTGCTCGGCCGGCCGTACGGGGAACGGGTGCCCACCAGACCGGTGGCGAACTGGTCCAGGTTGGTCTTGCCGATGCAAATTGCGCCCGCGTGCACGAGCCGCGCGACTGCGTGGGCATGCGTCCGCACGCTGCGCTCGAACGCGGGGCACGCCGCAGTCGTGGGCAGGCCGGCGACGTCGATGTTGTCCTTCACCGCGAACGGCACGCCGAACAGTGGCATCGCCCGCAAGGCCGCTGCTCGGTCGGCATGCCGTCCCGCACGCGCTTCGAGAGCCGCCACGGCGGCCCGCAGTTCATCGGCCCCTATCAGCGTGATCCAGGCCTCGGGCGGGCTCTCGTCGGGCAGACGCCGGCGCAGCGCTTCGAGCAGTGGCAACGGCGCGGCGCCCGCGCGGTAGGTGCGGCGCCACTGCGGCAGCGTCAACGGAAGGGATGGGGCCATGCGGTGTTTGAGTGCACTGATCGGTATACAACCACACGTTTCGCATGAATCGTGCCCGGGTGTGGCGCAGTGGCGGCGGGCCTGCATGGTGCGGTCGGCACGTGGCGACGGTCGTCATCTGGCGCGGCGGGGTTGGCGGCATCGCGCCCCCCTCACCGGTGCGCCGGGCACCAGTTGCACATCAACCCGCGCCTGCGGCGTCCAGCCGTGGCGTTTCAATCTCGGCGACTACAGCGCCGCCTTCATCGATGCACCGCACACGCAGCGCGATCTGGCCGGTGACCCGGTCGCCGCGTCATGGGACGCCGCCCTGGCGCCGGCCATGCAGCGCCACGGCCTGGCGATCGCCGAAGAGGCATTGGCGGCCTCGTTGCTGGCCGATCTGCAGCCATAGCGCCGGCGCGGCCGGGGCGCTCGCGGCAACGTCGGCGAGGCGCCGGGTCTGGCGCGCCGGCCAGAAGCTGAGTCGTCGCCATGCGGCGCGCATTTCGCACGCTTGACAGCGATCTCGCCGGCCTGGACGCCGACGCTCCGGCCATCGCCCGGCGATGGATCCGTCGCTTCCTGACCGTTCGGTGCCTTTGTGCAACCGTTCGTCAGTCGGCACCGCGTCGCGACCTCCATTTGCCGGGGCGCGCGCCGAAAATGCATGCACATGTCCAAGACCCGCACCCTGCATGGCAGCGATCCGTCTGCGGACCGCCGGAATGTGCCGTCACGCCAACGGGCCGACGCCCGCAGGGGCAGGCTCGCGGGCGGGTTCACGCTGATCGAGCTGATGGTCACGATCGCGATCGCGGCGATCCTGATGTCGATGGCGGCTCCTTCGTTCCGGTCGATGCTGGTCAACAACCGCATGTCCGCTGCGGCGAACGGGTTCTTCAATGCCTTGAACTACGCCCGCAACACGGCGCTGAGCGGCAACACCACCATCGTGGTGTGCCCGGTCGGCGCCTTCAACTCGACGACCTGCGGAGCGAGCTGGGCCGCCGGATGGATGGTGCAGAACCCCGGCACCTCGCCGGCAACGATCCTGCAGAGCTGGACCCTGGCGGCCAACGCTCCGACCCTCACGTCGCCCAATGGCGCCACCAGCGTGAGCTTCAACTCGCGCGGGATCGCCGGCACGGTGGCCCAGTTCAAGCTGTGCGACAGCCGCGGCGCGAACTACGCGCGCTCGGTGCTGGTGCAGGCGACCGGCCTCGCGCTCGCTGGCCAGACCGGCGGCCTCGGCCTGACCAACGCGGCGGCCGTCTGGGGCGGCGCCCTCACCTGTCCATGAGGCAACGCGCGATGAAGAATCCAACCCGCCGCGAGTCGGGCTTCACGATGATCGAAGTGCTGGTGGCGCTGCTCGTGATGGCCTTCGGCATGCTGGGCATCGTCTCGCTGCTGCTCGTTTCGACGCGGGCCAACACCTCGAGCATCCTGAAGCAGCAGGCGGTGCAGTCGGCCTACAACGTGGTCGACAAGATACGCGCGAACCGCCAGGCCGCGCTGGCCGGCAACTACACCATCACCGACATTCCCAGCAGCGGCGCACCGGTCATCCCTGCGGCACCGACCCCGGACTGCAGCACCGCGGTGTGCAGCACCGCCGCACAACTCGCGGCCTACGACACCTGGTACTGGCTGGCCCAGGACGTGGCCCAGTTGCCCTCGGGCGCCGGCTCGATCACCACCGCGCCGGCCCCCGCGCCATTCAGCAACAACACGCTGATCACGGTGACGGTGCAGTGGGACGATTCCCCGGCAGCGGTGCAGGCCCGGCTCGGCGCCGCCACCGCCGGCCCCTCCGCGGGGCTGGCCACCATCGTCATCTCGACACTGCTATGACACGCTCCACCGCGCACGCACAGGCAGGCTTCACGCTGGTGGAACTGATGGTCGCGCTGGCCATCGGCGTCTTCATGATCGGCGCGGTGATCAGTGTGTACATCGCACAGTCGCAGACCTACAAGGGCAGCAACTCGCAAGCCGCGGTCCAGACCGCCGAGAACGCGATTGCCGCGATGATCGTGCCCGCGGTGCGAGGCGCCGGATTCGCGGGCTGCGGCACGGTGGCCGGCGCGGTCTCCAACCTGGTGGCAGGCGGCCCGCCGCCGCTGGGCAACCTGGGCGCCGGCGCGACCATGGTTCAGGGCTACGACTACACCGGCACGGCCGGCGCCGGCTCCGCCCTGACGATCACCGCCGACAACCCCGCCAACGACACCAACGCCGCCCACTGGAGCCCGACGCTCGACGCGACGCTGGCGGGCCAGGTGCTGCCGGGCAGCGATGTGCTGGTCGTGCTCGGGCCTGTGCCGGGCGGCCTGCCCACCGGGGTCACCGCCGTCACCAGTGGCAGCGATTCGGTCACGGTGGCGAGCACCGGCGCCTTCCCGGCCAGCGGGCAGATCGCGGCGGTGTCCGATTGCCTGAAGACCTCGATCTTTCAAGTGACCTCGACCACCGCCACCACCCTCAAACATTTGGTCGGCGCGGCGCCGCTGACCAATGCCTCGACGCTGCTGAGCGTCAACTATCCGGTGGGCGCCCAGGTGGTGCCCATGCAGCAGACGGCGTTCTTCGTCGGCCACGGTCCGGCCGGCCAGAGCACACTGATGCGGGCCACGCTCGACGGCACCAACGGCGCCAGCTGGAACGCTCCGGTCGAGGCGCTCGTGCCGGGTGTCGAGACCATGCAGGTGCTCTATGGCATCGGCACCGGCGGGGTGACCACGCAGTACGTTGCGGCGAGCGCGGTGACCGACTGGAGCGCCGTCTACAGCGTGCGTCTGGCGTTCCTGATCGAGGGCCAGACCGGCGCGAATCAGGGCGGTCTGGCCACGGCGCCGGTGCTGCTCGGCACCACCGTCACGCCGCCGGCGGATTCGGTGCTGCGCCACGCCTACGAAATCACGATCAGCCTTCGCAACGCCACACCATGACACGCGCGCAGCTCCGGTCTTCACAGCGTGGTGCGGTGCTGCTCACCACCGTCATCCTGCTGGTGCTGCTCACGATCCTGGCCCTTGCGGCCGTGTCGATGAACAGCACCCAGACCCGCGTGGCAACGAACTCGGCCGACAACCTGGTGGCCTACCAGACTGCCGAGGCCGCGCTCAACCAGGCCGAGACCGCGCTCGCCAGCGGCAGCTACACCGGGTTCGGCCTCAACACGCAGGGCCTGTACACGTTCAGCCCCGGCAGCACACCGGTGTGGGCCGCGAACCTGAGCAACACGAGCTGGTGGCAATCGGCGACCAACGCCATTCAGGGCTTCCAGGGCGGTTCCGGCCAACCGGCGGCGTTTGTCATCGAGTTGCTGCCACCGGTGATCAAACCCGGCCAGGGCATGAACACGCTGGTCAATGTCTATCGCATCACGGCGCGGGCCGTGGGCGCCAGTGGCCAGTCGCCGGTGGTGCTGCAAAGCACCATGCAAGTCCAGTAAGTCCGTTGATCGCTCGTCGTCAGGCGATGCCGTTGCCAGTTTCCCGGAGTTCACCATGAACGCGATTCGCACCCCCCGATTCACGACGACCGCCGTGCGCACCGCCGTCATCGGTCTGGCGCTGCTGGCCGTCGGCGGCTGGCTGATGCGCTCGGCGGACGCCGGCAACCCGACGATCGCGGTCTCGCAGGTGCCGCTCCAGCTGGCCGTGCCGGCGCGTCCGCAGGTGTTGATCGCGATCGGCAACTCCGAATCGATGGACGGCACGCTCAGCGGCGCCGTCATGACCGGGTCGGGCTCGGTCTCGGGCGGCGCAAGCTCGCTCACCACGTCGAGCTCGCCCACCACCTACGCCGTGCCGGCGGGGTTCTCGCCGCCAGTGCAAGCCGCCGACGCCTCCGGCAACGCACCGTACACGGTGGCGGTGGGCGGCAACCTGGTCGACAACGGCGCCAGCCGCCTGAACGTGGCCAAGGCCGGTGTCCAGGCGATCCTGCAGACCTACATGCAGAACACCGACTTCGCGCTCGAGCAGTACAGCATCCCCAGCATCAGCGCCTATTCGACCTGGGTGTACTACATGTCGCCGGCCGGCCAGAACTTCGGCTTCACGAACACGCAGGTCGCCGGCAACCGCTACGTCGCCAACCCGTGCCAGAACTACCTCAGCGCGTCGGCGACAGTGCAGAGCAACTGCACGTCGATTGCGGCGGTCGGATTCGTCAGTTCGGCCGAGCTTTCGGGCAGCGCGTACATGCAGGTCGGCGCGTCGAGCGACGATCCGCAGGTCAACGACGTGCTCTACAGCCCGCCGGGCCTGCCGGCGGTGTTCCTGAATTACGGTGCGCTGAGCAAGCCGTCGCCCTACCCGCCGAATTTCTCGCTGGGCAACTACAACAGTGGCAGCGTCTTCCTGAGCTACGCGAGTACCGCACCGGGCGGCGCGCCCAACGGCGTGGGCCCCACCAATGCGGGCTATGTCCCGTACTCGCAGCAGGTCGTCTATGCGCAACGTGGCTTCGGCTACTACGACGGCAACAGCCAATCGCCCAGTACGGGCAAGGTCTCGGTGCCGATGACGACCTCGGGCACGAATCCGACCGCGGCCAGCGTCACCGCGGCGCTCAATGCCTTCCAGCCCTTCCTGCAACCGGAAACGAGCAGCACGGGCACCGCCGAAATCAAGGCCGCCGCGGTGCAGTCGCCACTGGCCGGGTTGCTGGCCGGGGCCAAGAGCTACCTCACGAGTGCCGGCGTCAACCCCGGCGGCGCGTGCCCGCCGACGCAGTACGTGATCCTGATTACCGACGGCTTGCCGACGCGGGATCTGGCCGGCAAGAATTGGCCGCCACTCGGAAGCGCTGCGGCAACGGGCTACGGCGTGACCGCGACCTTCAACGCCGACGGCTCGCTCAACACCACGAACGACCAGGCGCTGACCGACACGATCAGTTCACTTGCGGCACTCAAGGCGGCGGGCATCAAGACCTACATCATCGGCCTGGGTGCCGGGGTCGACAGGACGGTCAATCCGGCGGCCGCTGATACGTTGCAGGCCATGGCGGTCGCCGGTGGCACCGGCAGCTTCTTTCCGGCCACCAGCCCGGCGGCCCTGGTGAGCAACCTCAACACGATCCTGATTTCGGTGCAAAGCGGCAGCTACTCGACCACCTCGGCCGCCGTCAACTCCACCCATTTGTCGACCTCCAGCGTCGAGTACCAGGCGAACTTCACGTCCAGCGACGTGCCCTATCTCGACTGGACCGGCGACATGTTCGAGATGGCGCTCGACCGAACCACCGGCGCGCCCACCGGAGCGCCGCTCTGGGACGCACAGACGCTGCTCGACGGCGTCACCCCCGCCAACCGCGTGATCGCGACCTGGAACCCGGCCCTGGGCAATGCGGTGCCGTTCCAATGGAACAGCGCCATCAGCGCGGCGCAGCAAGGCCAGTTGCAGCCGTCCGACGCGTTGGGTCCACTGCGCCTGGCCTACCTGCGCGGCGACACCTCGAAGGAGCAACGCAACGGCGGCACCTTCAGGAACCGCTCGCACATCCTGGGCGACATCGTCAACAGCCAGCCGGCGTACGTCGGCGCACCGAACAGCCCGTACTTCTCGGCGAGCTACTTCGCGTTCCAGGCCGCGAACGCTTCGCGCCAGCCGATGCTGTACGCCGGCGCGAACGACGGCATGCTGCACGCGTTCAACGCGACGACCGGCGTCGAGCAATTCGCCTACGTCCCGAACGGCGTGTTCGCAAACCTGTACCAGCTCAGCGCGCCGACGTACAACCAGAACCACCGATTCTTCGTCGACGGCTCGCCACAGGTGGGCGACGTGATGTTCAGCGACAGCACCTGGCACACGCTGCTGGTCGGCGGCGAGAACGCGGGTGGACAGACCATTTACGCGATCGACATCACCCAGCCTTCGCTGCTGACGACCGAAAGCGCGCTGGCCAGCAAGGTGAAATGGGAATTCAGCGATGCCGGAATGGGGCTTTCGTACAGCCAGCCGGTCATCGCCCAGATCACCGCAACGCCTGGCTTCGCGGTCTTCTTCGGCAACGGCTACAACAGCGCGACCAACCACGCCATCCTGTATGCGGTGAACCCGCAGACCGGCGCGACCCTGGCGAAGCTCGACCTGTGCGCCGCGATCGCGGGTGCGTGCAGCAGCGGCACCGCAAACGGCTTGTCGAGCGTGGCCGTGTCCAACGCCGACGGGCTGCCGGGCTCGCCGATCACCCAGGTCTATGCGGGCGACCTGCAGGGCAACCTCTGGGCGATCGACGTCGGCGACGCAAACCCGACCAACTGGGCGGTGCGCCTGCTGTTCCAGGCGCGCGATTCGTCGAACAACCCGCAGCCGATCACGACGGCACCGGTGGTGACCCTGAACCCGAACTACCCGAAAGCGGCCGGCGCGTTCGTGATGATCGGAACCGGGCAACTGCTGGCGGCCACCGACCTGACCAACGCCCAGACCCAGACCGCCTACGGTGTGTGGGACAAGCCGGGGGCGAGCAGCCTGCCGTTCAAGCGCGCCAACCTGCAGGCGCAGACGCTCACCTACGTCTCTGCCGCGACTTCCGGCCTGCCGCAGGGGATCATGACCGACACCAGCAATGCCGTGGACTACACGACCCGGGTCGGTTGGTACGACGACCTGCCGATCGCCGGGCAACGCTTCCTGAGCGACCCGCAGTTGCTCAACGGGTCGTTCATCGCGGCGCTGAACACGCCGCCGACGACGGCCTGCGGCTTGCCTTCGGTGCCGATGCTGCTGGAGCTCAACTTCGCCACCGGTGGCGCGTTCGCGAAGCCGCAACTCGACATCAACGCCAGCGGCACGATCACCTCGACCGACACGTACCTGACGAAGAATCCCGTCGCGATCGGCCTGGGCTCGGGATCCACGGGCAGCTATGCCAGCTCGCCCACCATCATCGCCGGGGGCACCGGTTCGGGGGGACCGATACCGAAGCTGATCACGCTGTCCAGCGGCGTGCAGCAGAAGGTGATCAACCCGAACAACGGTTCGCGAACGTCCGCGTGGACGCAAATCCAGTAAGGGCACGCGATGACACCCAGTGTTCAGTTCACGCAGCACCGCCGGGCCAGGCGTGCCAGCGGCTTCACGCTGATCGAGTTGATGGTCACGGTCGCGGTCATCGCCATACTCGCCGCCATCGCGTTGCCGAGCTACCGCAGCTACGTGCTGCGCTCGCACCGCTCCGACGGGCTGTCCGCGTTGACCCAGGACCAGGCCATCATGGAGCGCTGCTACGCGCAGAATTTCGTCTACAGCGCGAGCTGTGCCGGGTTCGCGTCGAGCGTGTGGCCGCAAACGACACCGGGTGGCTACTATTCGATCAATCTCGTGGTAACGACCGCACCCGCGGGCTACACCTTCACCGCGACGCCGCTGAATTCACAGGTCGCCGACACGACCTGCGCCACGATCCGGATCGACCAGGCCAACCAGAAGGTCGGGCTCGACTCGGGTGGCAACCCGCAGCCGTCCTGCTGGAATCCTTGAGCGAGCGTCGAACCGCACCACCCATGGCCGAACCGGAGACCCTCGTATGACCACCATCAAATGGCTCGCGACAGGCGCGCTGACACTCACACTGGCGGGGCCGGTTGCGGCCACCGTCGTCGTCGGCTCGGGCGCCCCGTCCGCCAACGCACCGGCACAGGCCGGCAGCCCGGCAGCGGCATTGCCGGCGTCTCGTGCCGATGGCACGACGCTTCGTTCTGGCACCGTCACGGCCGTGAGCGTTGACGGCGCCCGCATCCAGGTCGACGGCACCTGGTTCAAGCTGGCGGCCGGCAAGACGCGGGTCTACCAGCGGGGTGCCGAATTGAAGGCCGCCGCCCTGACCCAGGGCACGAAGATCCGTTTCACGATCGCGCCAGGTGGCGCGTCGAAAAGTGCGGCCGAGGCCACACTGGGTGCCGTCTACATTCCGTGAGCTTTGAGCCATCTCGCGCGAGGCTCGCCAACACCGGCGGCAGCACGCTGCCCGAATGCGATCGATGCGTACGGCGGCCGCCGGCTCGTTCGCGCGACGCCGACCGATCGAGACCGCAAGCTGCGTGAAGCGGCTCAAGGCCGATGCCCGGAAGGAGTCGGCGATCGGCCCCGCATTCGCGGCGGCGGTCAGCCGTCACGCCAAAAATGGCCGGTGGCGAGCAGCGGCTGCGCGTCGGTTCGACCCACGAGTTGCACCGGTTCCGCCGCATTGAAGCGGTAGATGCGCCCCGACACCGGACCGTGCACGAGGATCGGCGAGCGTGCCAGATAGCGCAGCAGGATCGCGCCGGGCACCGATGCCTGACCTCGGGATTGAACGGAGCCCTCTGGCCTGAACAGGCACGGGCGCGGCAAGGCGGCACCAGCAACCGTGGCTGCGGACGCTGCGACCGACGAACCGTGATCGATGAATCCGCCGATTCAAAGCCGATCAGGCCCGAGAAGTCGGCGCCACCGTCTCCGCGGAGGTACCGGCCGCCGCCGGGCTGCGGGTCTTGCGGGCCCCCGGACCCTCGCTGCCGAACAATTCGAACACCACGCCGCGAAGCCAGCGATTGGCAGGTGAACGGTGGTACTTGGCGTGCCAGAAGACATTGATCGACACGTCGGGGAGCTTGGCGGGATGCGGGACTTGAACGAGGTCGAAGGGTTCGACGAGTCGATCGGCGAGGCGCTTCGGGACGGTGGCGATCAGGTCCGAGCCGCGCAGGATGTGCCCCACGCCGACGTAGTGGGGCACCGTCAATCGCACGGTGCGCTCAACGCCGCTGCGCGCAAGCAGTTCGTCGACCTTGCCGTGGCCGGTGCCGGCCGAGATCACGACCAGATGCTCGGCGGTCGAGAACTCCGCCAGCGACATTCTTCGCTTGTCCAGGCGATGCCCTTGCCGCATCAGGCACACGTAGCTTTGGCTGAACAGGCGGCGCTGGAAGAAGCCGGCCTTGAGCTGCGGCAGCAGGCCGATCGCCAGGTCGACCTTGCCCGACTCGAGTTCGTCGCGCAGGTTGATGGCGGCATTGCGCATCGTGCTCAGGGTCACGCCGGGCGCCTCGCATCGGAGCCGCTCTATCAGGGCCGGCAGGAAGTAGATCTCGCCGATGTCCGTCATGCCGATCGTGATTGCGCGCTTCGCGGTTGACGGCTCGAATGTCGTGCGCTGGTTGACCCCGCTATGGATCATCGCGAGCGCGTAGCTCACCGACTCCGCGAGCTGATCGGCAAACGGTGTCGGTTCCATGCCCTTTGGAGTTCGCAGGAACAAGTCATCTCCGAACAGCTTGCGCAGCTTCGCGAGCGAATTGCTCACCGCGGGTTGTGAGACACCCAGGGTGTCGGCCACCTTCGAGACCCGCCGCTCGATGAGCAGCTGGTTGAAGACGACCAGCAGGTTCAGATCGAGCTGGTGAAGCTCCATGGTGTCTCGTCCTCGTTCGCGCCATCACTGTCGGTGATACGGTTTATATCCTGAGTCCCGTTGGCTGATTCGTGTGCGGTCGCGATCATCGCGCCATGGAAGTGCTGATCCAACCGCTGCAGAGAGTCATCAACGTCGAGCCTGGCGCGAACCTGCTCGACGCGCTGCGCAACGCGCAGGTGCCGATGTCGTACAGCTGCATGGCGGGGCGATGCGGCACATGCCGGTGCCGGGTCGTCGCAGGCGAGGTTCTCGACTCGGGCGGGACGCAGCAGAACCCGCTCGACGGCGCGGACTCCTATGTACTCGCCTGTCAGACCTTCCTGACCGGGCCGTGCACGATCGAGATCCCCGAGCCGGACGAGATCGTCGTGCACCCGGC
This sequence comes from Burkholderiales bacterium, assembly GCA_028868895.1. Lineage (GTDB taxonomy): Bacteria > Pseudomonadota > Gammaproteobacteria > Burkholderiales > Burkholderiaceae_C > LMDS01. Next base: position 829 of record JAGWTP010000009.1, on the reverse strand, counting down.
CCGCATCGTCAAGGCGACCGTGCAGGCCGTCGAGACCCTGACGCACGATATCAAGCGCGTCGTGTTGAAGCCGGCCAGGCCGCTCGAGTTCTCGCCCGGCCAGTACGCGCAGCTTCAGTTCACACCCGAGCACGTTCGTCCCTACTCGATGGCTGGCCTGACGGATGACGCGAGCTTGGAGTTCCATGTCCGCGTCGTGCCCGGCGGTCGTGTCTCGGGCTACATCGCCAACGAATTGAAGGCCGGCGACGCGGTCCGCGTCAGCGGGCCGCTCGGCAGCGCGTACCTGCGTCGCAAGCATGAAGGCCCGGTCCTGTGCGTCGCCGGCGGCACCGGACTCGCACCGATCTTGTCGATCCTGCGCGGCGCCGTCGCGCAAGGCATGCCAAACCCGATCCACCTCTACTTCGGGGTGCGGTCGCCGCGTGATGTCTACGGGCTCGACTGGCTTGCGGAGATCGCGCGCCAACACCCCGCTTTCAAGCTGCACGTCGTTGTCACCTCTGGCGGTGATCCGCGCGAGCAGCGCTGTGGACTCGTGACCGAGGCGATCGAGCAAGACCTGGGCAGTCTGGACGGCTGGCGCGCCTACCTGTGCGGATCGCCGCCGATGGTCGAGGCAGCCACTGTCCTGGCCCGGCAGATGGGCATCGATCCGGCGCGGATCCATGCCGACGCCTTCTACACCCAACCGACCTGATGGAGCGCTCCCTGAATGCCGCAAAGCCACCCGTACCGGCGCGCTCGCGCCTCGCCGCAGGCCGATGCGAACCGCACGCCGCGCCGGCGCCAGGGATCCAAGCGGTGTTGCGTGAAGCCGGTCAATGGC
>JAGWTP010000187.1 GCA_028868895.1 Burkholderiales bacterium | reverse complement strand
GTGCTGTTCTTCTTGCCCGGCGGCTGCGCCATCACCTGCACGCCGGCGTCGAGGATCTCGTCGCCGGTCATCACCAGCTTCGCGTTGCCGCCACCGAACAAGGTGGGAAACATGCGGCCGAAATGCGTGTTGACCTGCTCGAAGGTGCTGGCCAGCAGGTCGCGGGTTTCGAGGTCGATCTTGTGGATCGCGCCTTCGAGCGTGGTCATGGCCTCGACCAGGTCGGCGTTCTGGGCGTCGAGGAAGGTCTTGCGCTCGCGCGACGCGGTGAGCTCGTCGAGCGCGGCCAGATTCACGGCGCCGAGCAGCGCGATCTCGCGGTTGATGCGGTCGATCTCGCCCTGCAGGCCAGCGAGCTTGACATGGCCTTGCTCGATGCCGGCGGCCAGCGCCTCGAAGTCGACGTCGGCGGCAACCAGCTGGTCCAGGTACTGCGCGCCGCCGAGTTGCGCGGCCTGCTCCTCGAGCTGCAGCTTGGTGATGCGGTCGCGCAGCGGCTGCAGGCTCTGCTCGTGCTGCAGGCGCTGCTCGTCGGCGCGCTTCAGGCGCAGCGTCAGGTCGTCGTACTCGCTGCGCTGGGCGCCGAGCGCCGCCTCGCGCTCGAGCCGCAACGCCAGCGCCGCCTGCAGCCCGACCTGCGCCGAAGCGTCGGTCAGGCGCGCGAGCTCGTCCTGCAATTGCGCGTGCGATTGCGCGTTGGTGGTGAGCTGCTGCGCGGCGGTCTCGGTCGCGCGTTGCAGTTCGCCGCGCCGCGCCGCCAGCGAGCGCGCGGCGAACTGCGCCTCCTGGGCCTGGCGCTCCAGCGCGCGCAGTTGTTCGCGCGCTTGCGCGAGCGTGCGTTCGGCGCCGATCACGGCCTCGTCGAGCTCGGCGTGGCGCTCCTGCGTGACGCCGAGTTGCATGTCGAGCTCTTCGAACCGGGCCTCGCCGGTGGCGGCGCGCTCGGCCAGTGCTTCGAGCTGCGCGTCGACGTCGGCCAGCTCGGCGTCGAGCTGGGCGCGCCGGGTGCTGCTGGCTTCGGCCAGCTGCGACAGGCGCAGCAGCTCGACCTGCAACTGGTGCGCACGCGTCTGCGCTTCGCTCGCCTCGCGGCGCGCCCCGACCAGCCGCTGCGACGCCTCGGTGTAAGCCGCCTCGGCACGCACCAGCGCGCTGCGAGCTTCGTCGTGGATCAGCGACTGGGCGCGCAACTGGCGCGTCAGGTTCTCGATCTCTTGCGCGCGCGCGAGCAGACCGGCCTGCTCGGAATCGGGGGCATAGAAGCTCACCGCGTACTGGCTCACCGCGTGGCCGTCGCGGGTCATGATGACCTCGCCGTGGGTGAGCTGGCCGCGCGCGGCGAGCGCGTCGTCGATGCTGGCTGCCGTGTACACGCCTTCGAGCCAGTCGTTGAGCAAGGCCGCCAGCCCGGCATCGTTCAGGCGCAGCAGGTCCGCGAGCTTGGGCAGCGTCGGGCGCGCCCCGGGCGCCACCGTGGCGCTGGCCGAACCGAGCCCGGCGGCGGTCGGCGACAGCGGCGTGTAGAACGCGAGCTTGGCCGGGGGCGCATCGCTGGCGAAGGCGCGCACGGTTTCGAGCCGGCCGACCTGCAGCGCGCCCATGCGCTCGCGCAGCGCGGCTTCGAGCGCGGTCTCCCAGCCGGTCTCGATGTGGATCTTCGTCCACAGGCCCTGCAGGGCATCGAGGCCGTGCTGCGCAAGCCAGGGCTTGAGCTTGCCCTCGGTCTGCACTTTGTCTTGCAGTGCGCGCAGCGCGTCCAGGCGTGCGCTCAGGTCGGCCTGCTTGCCGCCCTCGGCATTGACACCGTCCTGGCGGGCGCGGCGATCTTCGTCGAGCGCCGGCACCTGTTCCTGCAGCTCGTGCAGCCGCGCGTCGGCCACGGATTGCGCCTCTTCGGCCTGCGCATGCTGGCGCCTGAGTTCGGCCAGGCGTTCCAGATCGGGCGCGGCGAGCTGGTTGCGCTCGCCAGCGAGCTTGTCGCGCCGCGCGTTGAACTGGCGGCGCTGGTCGTCGGCGTTGCGGCTCTCGGCGGCGAGCAGCTGGATCTGCTGCTGCACCGCCGCCACCTTGGTGCGCTGCTCGTTGCTGCGGCCTTGCGCGCTGCGCAGCGCGTCTTCTAGCGTCGGCAGGTTGCCGGACTGCTCCTCGGCCTGCGCGGCCAGCAACTCGCCCTGCTCGTCGGCGGCGGCGATCTGCTCGGCGATCTGCGCCAGCTCGTGCTGTGCCTCGGCCTGGCGCTGCGCCCACTGCGCGTCCTGCGCCTTGAGCTCGACCAGCCGCTGCTCGACCCGCGCCCGGCCTTCGACGACGTAGCGGATGCGCTCTTCCAGCCGGCTGACCTCGAGTGCCGCCTCGGCGAGCAGGCCCTGCGAGGCGTGCAGTGCGTCGCTCGCGGCGTAGTGCTGCGCGCGGATCGACTCGAGCTCGGCTTCGCCATGGCGCAACTCGGCGGTGCGGGCTTCGAGCGCATTGACGGCCTCGGCCACCGCCTTCCTGACGCCGGCCTCGACGCTCGCGGCATCGCGGTGCTTCAGGAACCAGAGCTGGTGCAGCTTGAGCTCGCCCGAGGTCTGCAGCGCACGGTACTGGCTGGCGACCTCGGCCTGCTTCTCGAGCTTGTCGAGGTTGCTGTTCAGCTCGCGCAGGATGTCTTCGACGCGGGTGAGGTTTTCGCGTGTGTCTTTCAGCCGGTTCTCGGTCTCGCGGCGGCGTTCCTTGTACTTGGACACGCCGGCGGCTTCTTCGAGGAACAGGCGCAGCTCCTCGGGTTTGCTCTCGATGATGCGGCTGATCGTGCCCTGGCCGATGATCGCGTAGGCGCGCGGCCCGAGGCCGGTGCCGAGGAACACGTCTTGCACGTCGCGACGGCGCACCGGCTGGTTGTTGATGTAGTAGCTGCTGGTGCCGTCGCGCGTGAGCACGCGCTTGACGGCGATCTCGGTGTAGCGGTTCCACTGCCCGCCGGCGCGGCCGTCGTCGTTGCTGAACGCGAGTTCGACGCTGGCGCGCGACGCCGGCTTGCGCAGCCCCGAGCCGTTGAAGATCACGTCCTGCATCGACTCGCCGCGCAGCTCGCTGGCCTTGCTCTCGCCGAGCACCCAGCGCACCGCGTCCATGATGTTGGACTTGCCGCAGCCGTTGGG
>JAGWTP010000091.1 GCA_028868895.1 Burkholderiales bacterium | reverse complement strand
TCGAGTTCGATCGGGTCGATCGAGGCTTCGAAGCGGTGGCCGTGGGTTTCTCGGCCGGAGTCAATGCCGAGCACAGTCATCGGGACGACGTCGGTGCCGTGCAGTACGACCAGACCGTGAACCGGGCGTACAAAGTTCACCGTGGCCCAGCCATCAGCGAGTTGATAGCTCATGACCTTGGGAATCGGTAGCTTGGTAAGCGCACTCTCGATCGCACCTTCAAGCCCAATGCGCAACGCCGTACCGGTAGGAATGCTTTCGTGGACCAGCACTTCGTGCTTTCCATCACTTTGGCGCCTCACCCGCTCCGCGATGATCGCGTCGAAGGCGGCGTCGGGCGGATACCCCAATGTCGCGACGAGCTTCTTGATGAGCGCGGGCGTGGGCTTGCCGTCCGGTGCAAGGCCAACGGATACCGGCATGAGCTTCTCCCGGAGAACCGTTGGCACCGACGTTTCACGGACGCCGGTGATATGCACCGCTAACCGACGTGGCGATGCATACGACGTCATCACCGAGGCTTCGGACAAGAGGTGATTGCGTTGAAGGCCGTCAAAAATCCCGCCGGCAAAGGCCTCGCCGAGCTTGTTCAATGCCTTCGGCGGCAGCTCTTCGACGAACAGTTCGACGAGCAGGTTCTTCGTCGTCATCACGCGGCCTTCTTCTCGGCGTTGCGCGCCAGTTGCGCCAGCACTTCGTCGCTCCAGGCCTTCGGCGCCATCGGGAACCCCAGCCGCGCGCGGCTCTCCAGGTAGCTCTGCGCCACCGCGCGCGCCAGGTTGCGGATGCGGCCGATGTAGGCGGCGCGCTCGGTCACGCTGATCGCGCCGCGCGCGTCGAGCAGGTTGAAGCTGTGGCCGGCCTTGAGCAGCTGCTCGTAGGCCGGCAGCGCGAGTTGCTGTTGCATCAGGTGCTTGGATTGCTTCTCGTGTGCGGCGAACGCGCCGAGCAGGAACTCGACGTCGCTGTGCTCGAAGTTGTAGGTGCTCTGCTCGACCTCGTTTTGCTTGTAGACGTCGCCGTAGCTCAGGCGCGAGCCGTCGCGGCCTTCGGTCCAGGTCAGGTCGTAGACGTTGTCCACGCCCTGCAGGTACATCGCCAGGCGCTCCAGGCCGTAGGTGATCTCGCCGGTGATGGGCTTGCAGTCGATGCCGCCGACCTGCTGGAAGTAGGTGAACTGGGTCACCTCCATGCCGTTGAGCCAGACCTCCCAGCCCAGGCCCCAGCAGCCGAGCGTGGGGTTCTCCCAGTCGTCTTCGACGAAGCGGATGTCATTGGCCTTCAGGTCGAAGCCGAGCGCTTCGAGCGAGCCGAGGTAGAGCTCGAGGATGTTCGCCGGCGCGGGCTTGAGCACCACTTGGTACTGGTAGTAGTGCTGCAGCCGGTTCGGGTTGTTGCCGTAGCGGCCGTCCTTCGGGCGGCGGCTCGGCTGCACGTAGGCGGCGCGCCAGGGTTCGGGGCCGAGCGCGCGCAGGAAGGTGGCGGTGTGGCTGGTGCCCGCGCCCACTTCCATGTCGTAGGGCTGCAGCAGCGCACAGCCTTGCGCGGCCCAGTAGTCCTGAAGCTTCAGGATGATTTGCTGAAAGGTGAGCATCGTGGGGGGGTGGGCCGGGGGTTCGGGTCGCGGGCCGGACGCGCCCGGCGACAGCGTTCGATTCTATTCAGCCGCTGCGCCGCGCCGGCGCCGCTGGGCTCTGGCGCGCCAGAGCACGATCGCGGCCGCGCCGAGCGCGAGTGGCCACAGGCCGAAGCGCGACGCCCACCAGGCGAACGGCGTGAGGCCGCTGCGGCCCTGCACCACGCCGTCGAGCACGCCGCGCGTGTAGCGCGGCAGGTGCGCGGTGACGCGGCCATGGTGGTCGATCACCGCGGTGGCGCCGGTGTTGGTGGCGCGCAGCATCGGGCGCTGGAACTCGAGCGCGCGCATGCGCGAGATCTGCAGGTGCTGGTCGATCGCGATGGTGTTGCCGAACCAGCCGATGTTGCTCAGGTTGGCGAAGATCGTCGGCGCGGCGGCAGCGTCGCGGAAGCGCTCGGCAAGTTCTTCGCCGAACAGGTCTTCGTAGCAGATGTTGGCGCCGATGCGCTCGTTGCGAAACACGAACGACGGCGCGACGACCGGGCCGCGGTTGAAGTCGCCGAGCGGGATGTTCATCAACTGTGTGAACCAGTGGAAGCCGGTCGGAATGAACTCGCCGAACGGCACCAGGTGGTGCTTGTCGTAGCGGTAGTAGCCACCCGGCAGGCCGGCGGTGGCCGCCGAGATGCCGGCCGCCGAGTTGGTGTAGCCGACGTCTTCGTCGCCGAGCGGCAGGCCGAGCAGCACCGCTTGCCGGCCGTGCTGGAAATGGTCGACCAGGGTCTGCCAATAGGCCGGGTCGAGCTGGCTGGGCAGCAGCGGGATCACGGTTTCGGGCGCGACCACCAGGTCGCCGCGAGCCGCCAGCAGTTGTTGCTCGGTCCAGGCGAGTTGCTGCGGCATCAGGTCGAGCGCGAACTTCTCGTCCTGCGGCACGTCGCCCTGCAGCAGCGTCACGCTGAGCGTACCCACCGGCTGCGTGAACCGGCCCGGGCCGAGCAGCGCGGCGCTGCCGAGCACGGCCGCCACCGCAGCGAGCGCAAGCGCCCGCGCGCGCAGCCCGGGCCGGCGGATCAACATCGGCCACGCCGCCAGCACGGCGCCGACGAAGCCGATGCCGTACACGCCGACCCACGGTGCCAGCGCCGCGAGCGGCCCATCGACCTGCGCGTAGCCGCTGGCGATCCACGGAAAGCCGGTGAAGATGACGCCGCGCGCCAGTTCGGCCAGCAGCCACAGCGCGCCGAACAGCAGTGCGTCGCGCGCCGCGCTGCCGCTGCGCCAGCGCGCGAACGCGGCCAGCGCCAGCGCCAGGTACAGCGAAAGGAACGCGCACAGCAGCGCGACCGCCAGCACCGCGAGCCAGGCCGGCAGCCCGCCGTAGCGGTGCAGGCTGATGAACAGCCACCAGGTGCCCGCGCCCAGCCAGGCGCTGCCGAACAGCAGCCCGAGTGCCGCGGCCCGCGCCGGCGTGACGGCCGCGGTACGCCAGGCCAGCGCGGCAACCAGCAGCCACTCCAGCCACCACAACCCGGTGTGGACGAACGCCAGGCTGTAGAGCGCGCCGAACAGCGCGGCGAGCAGCAGGTCGAACCGCAGCAGCGATTTCAAGCGGCGCCCGACCCGGCCGCAGCCTCGGGCGCGCGGGTGACCTTGAACCAGCGCACCGCACCGCCGCGCGTGAGCATCACCGAAAACACCAGATCGCCGATCGTGACCGACTCGCCGCGGCGCGGCACCCGGCCGAGCTCGTGCGCGACCAGGCCGCCGATGCTGTCGAACGCGTCGTTCGGCAGCAGCGTGCCGAAGGTCTCGTTGACGGCGACGATGTCGACGTCGCCGGCGACGCGCTGGCTGCCGTCGGCCAGCGTGTAGATGCCCGACTCGCCGTCCTTGTCGTCGAACTCGTCCTCGATCTCGCCGACGATCTCCTCGAGCACGTCTTCGATCGTGATCAGCCCGGCGGTGCTGCCGAACTCGTCGATCACGATCGCCAGGTGGTTGCGGGTGGATCGAAAATCGCGCAGCAACTCGTTCAGGCCCTTCGATTCGGGCACGAACACGGCAGGTCGCAGCAGGGTGCGCAGGTTCAGGTCGGGCGAGCGCTGCAGCTTGAGCAGGTCCTTGGCCATCAGGATGCCGATGACGTTCTCGCGCTGGCCGTCGTAGACCGGAAACCGCGAGTGGCCGGTTTCGATGACGAGGTGCAGCAGCGCGTCGTACTCGGAAGCGATGTCGAGCTGGTCCATCCGGCCGGCGGGCACCATCACGTCGCCGGCGGTCATGTCGGCCATGCGGATCACGCCTTCGAGCATCATGCGCGACTCGGGGGCGATCAGCGACTTTTGCTCGGCGTCGGCCAGCGACTCGATCAGCGCGTCGCGCGAATCGGGGCCGGGGGCCAGCAGGTCGATCAGCCTTTGGAACAGCGTGCGCCGCTCAGCCGGGGGCGCGGCGTGCTTGTCGCCCCCGCGATGGGAGCGACCGGAATGCGGCTCGGACATCGCACAAGGGGCGAAGAGTTCAGGTCGAGGGAGCTTAACCGAACGCATCTCGCGCGCTCGCGCCAGACTTCGGCTTGACACATCCGCGGCCTTGAAAGAGAGTGCGAGACCCCCACCTGTGGCAACCCGCGCGGCCGCACTCGCACCCCTTTTCAAGGCAGAGCTCACCATGGCATTGATCCCCGCAACCATCCTCACCGGCTTTCTGGGCTCGGGCAAGACGACGCTGCTCAAGCGCGTGCTGACCGAGGCGCACGGCCAGAAGATTGCCGTGATCGAGAACGAGTTCGGCGACGAGAACATCGACAACGAGATCCTGGTGCAAGACAGCACCGAGCAGATCATCCAGCTCAACAACGGCTGCGTGTGCTGCTCGATCCGCGAAGACCTGCGCACCACGCTCGCCGACCTGGCCGAGAAAAAGCGCAAGGGCGAGCTCGACTTCGACCGCGTCGTGATCGAGACCACCGGCCTGGCCGACCCCGGCCCGGTCGCGCAGACCTTCTTCATGGACGACGAGATCGCCGAGAGCTACCTGCTCGATTCGATCCTGACCCTGGTCGATGCCAAGCACGGCGACCAGCAGCTCGACGACCGCCAGGAAGCGCGCCGCCAGGTGGGCTTTGCCGACCAGATCTTCATCAGCAAGACCGACCTGGTCGACGCCGCGACGGTCGACGCGCTGATCCACCGCATCAAGCACATGAACCCGCGCGCCCCGCAGACCCGGGTCAACTTCGGCGAGGTGGCGCTGGCCGAGGTGTTCGACCTGCGCGGCTTCAACCTGAACGCCAAGCTCGACATCGACCCGGAATTCCTGAACGCCGCCGACGATCACGACCACCACGACCACAATCACCACGACCACGCGCACGGCGAAGCCTGCGATCACCCGCACCACCATGTGCACGACGACGACGTGAAGTCGTTCGTGTTCCGCGCCGACAAGGCCTTCAACCCGGCCAAGCTCGAAGACTTCCTGGGCGCGATCGTGCAGGTCTACGGCCCGAAGATGCTGCGCTACAAGGGCGTGCTGAACATGAAGGGCAGCGACCGCAAGGTCATCTTCCAGGGGGTGCACCAGCTGATGGGCAGCGATCTGGGCCCGAAGTGGGCGCCCGGCGAGAAGAAGTCCAGCAAGATGGTGTTCATCGGGCTGGACCTGCCCCGCGACATCTTCCTGCAGGGCCTGGAAGGATGCCTCGTTTGAGTGCCTGAACAACGGCGACACCCCGCGTGAGATTTCGCGCGATGCCCGAAGGGGCAACGTGGCTACAATCCGCGCGGCCCATGACCCACCCCCGGTGCGCAGGGTATAACCGCCGACGCGAGGAGACTGTTGTGAGCAAGACACCGGCCCCGAAAGCACCCCCGAAAAAGACAGCCGTCGCCAGCAAGCCGGCACGTGCTGCGGCCTCGGTGGTCCCGGCCTCGAAGAAGGTGGCGGCCAAGAAGGCCGCCCCGTCCCACAAGCCGGCGTCCGCGTCGGCACACTCCAAACCGGTGGCGGCGCCCACCGTCGCGGTCCACCCTGCCGCCACTGCAAAGCGCCCCGTCATGAAGCCCGCACCCGCCCCCGTCATTCCCCCCACCCCGGTGGTCGCCGTTCCGGCGGCCCCCAAGCCCGCGACGGCAAAGAAGTCGGCGCGCAACGCGTCCAAATACCCCGCGCCGGCGGTTCAGGCGCCGCTGCCGCCGCCCACGTCCCGCTTCGCCGACCGGTTCGCCCCACCCCGGCCCCCGACCCGCCAGATGAACAGCAACCTCGAACTCGATACCCCCCGCCACGCGCAAAAGTCCGACCCGAAACTCGCCAACGCCTGGAAGTCCAAGGCGGGCCGCGACCTGACCGAGGCCGAAATCCTCGCGATGCCCGACTCGGAGTACATGAACGACAAGCAGCTCGAGTTCTTCCGCGTCAAGCTTCAAACGCTCAAGGACGACCTGCTCAGCAATGCCGGCGAAACCACCGAGCACCTGCGCGAAGACACCTCGATCGTGCCCGACCCGGCCGACCGCGCGACCATCGAGGAAGAGCACGCGCTCGAATTGCGCACGCGCGACCGCGAGCGCAAGCTGCTGAAGAAGATCTCGCAGTCACTCGGCCGCATCGACTCCGGCGACTACGGCTTCTGTGACGAAACCGGCGAACCGATCGGCCTGGGCCGTCTGATCGCGCGCCCCACCGCTACACTGTCCCTCGAAGCCCAGCAGCGCCGCGAACTCAAGCAAAAGATGTTCGGCGACTGATCCGCCAGCCGCCCGGCTGCGGGCGGCCACCGGCAGCCAACCCCAGGAGCCCCCGAGCCCGCGATATGTCGGACCCCAAAGACACGACAAGCTTCTTTCGCAAGGTGGTCAAGTTCGTGGCCAACCCGACCACCGAATGGGCCGAACTCGGCGCACCGATCCCCGAAGAAGCACGTGAAACCGAGTTCGCCAAGGGCGAACTGAAGGCGATGATCGAGCGCAAGCGGCGCAACGACTTCGTGCGCAAGCGCGAGTTCGACATGCTGCGCAAGGTGCGTCGCGAAGGCCTCACCAGCGAGCAGCTGGCCGCGCTGGGCGGATCGTCGCGGATCGACGACTCCGAAGCCAAGATCATGGACAGCGGCGCCAAGCCCGACAGCGGCGTGAAGGCCAAGATCGACGAGATCGAGCAGCAGATGGTGGGCGACGCCTCCTACGCCGATTCGCGCCGGCGCACGCCCGAGTTCTACAACGCGCCCACCGAGCCGGCAGCGATGGACGTGACCTCGCGGCGTGCCGCCCAGACCACCTCGTTCGACGGCGGCCGGGTCGACAATTTCATGACCGACCGTTCGTCGCCGCTGGCGGCGTCGCCGGTGGTCATGGGCTCCGGCGTTTCGCCGCTCACATCGATCCGTCTGGACGCCGCATCGGCCGATTTCGCGCACCCGTTCGGGCACGACCTCACCGAGGTCACCCACGACCCCGAGCTCGACGAGGCGGTGATCGCGTTCGCCAACGCCGACTTCGAGCAGTGCGAGCAGGCCCTGGCCAGCCTCACCGGCCCCGGAGGCGCGCGCGCCCAGCACGCCGAGACCTGGCTGGTGGTGTTCGACCTGTACCGCGCGATCGGCCAGCAACACAAGTTCGAGAGCCTGGCGCTCGACTACGCGCAGCAGTTCGGCTGGTCGGCGCCGCAGTGGTTCTCGATGCCCAAGCTGGTCGCCGAGGCCGCTGGCGAAGACCGGCCACGGCGCTCGCGCATCGACGGCCAGGTCGGCTGGGTCAGCCCCGAACACATCGACGCCGACACGGTGGCGCGACTGGCCTCGGTCACGTTGCAGATGCCACTGCCCTGGGTGTTCGACTGGAGCGCCCTGCGCAGCATCGACGCCGAGGCCTGCGCCCGCCTGAGCGAACTGTTCCGCAACTGGATTCCGCAAGACCTCGACATGCGCTGGCTGGGTGGCGAGCGCCTGTTCGGCGTGCTGCAGGACGCCGCGCCGGCCGGCGTGCGTGACGCCGATCCGGCCTACTGGCAGTTGCGGCTCGACGCACTGCGCATGACCAACCGGCCCGACCAGTTCGACGAATCGGCGATCGACTACTGCGTGACTTACGAGGTGTCACCGCCATCGTGGGAGCCGGCGCGCTGCCAGGTGCGCGTGAGCGGCTCGGGCACGAACACGTCGTCACAGGCGTTGTCGGTGGTCAGCGATGTCTCCACCAGCTTCCTCGAATCGCGCCTGACCGAAGACACCGGGCTGGTGCAGGTCGGCACGGTCGAACTGTCCGGCCAGCTCGTCGGCGACATCGGCGCGACACTGAAGAAAATGGACGCCGAACTCGGCGTGGCCAGCATCGTCAACGTGTCGTGCGCGCGGCTGATCCGGGTCGATTTCATCGCCGCCGGCGACCTGCTCAACTGGGTGCTGGCGCGGCGCAGCGAGAACCGCAGCGTGCGGTTCATCGACGCGCACCGGATGGTCGCACTTTTCTTCGGCGCGATGGGCATCAACGAGCATGCCCAGGTGAAGGTGCGCAGCGTCTGAAGCGTCTTGGGGGGTGATGGGCGACTCGAAGGAGACTTGCCACAAAGGCGCAACGACACAAAGAGAACTCGAGGCGGAGATTCTTGGTGCCTCGGTGCCTTTGTGGCAAAGAACCGCCCGACCCGCCGCCCCCTCTGCCGGGTGCGCACTGGTTTCCCTTGTGATCCGTCCAACACCCCCCACCTCCGCACGATGGAAAACTATCACGGCACCACCATCCTGAGCGTGCGGCGCGGCAACGTGGTGGCGCTCGGCGGGGACGGGCAGGTCACGTTGGGCACGATCGTCGTCAAGGCGACGGCGCGCAAGGTGCGCAAGCTGTACCGCGACCAGGTGCTCGCCGGGTTCGCCGGCGCCACTGCCGACGCTTTCACGCTGTTCGAGCGCTTCGAGGCCAAGCTCGAAAAGCACCAGGGCCATCTGGTGCGCGCGGCGATCGAACTCACCAAGGACTGGCGCACCGACCGCGTGCTGCGCCGCCTGGAGGCGATGCTGGCGGTGGCCGACCGCGAGGCCTCGCTGATCATCACCGGCAACGGCGACGTGCTCGAACCCGAACACGGCATCGTCTCGATCGGCTCGGGCGGCGCCTATGCGCACGCCAGCGCGCGGGCGCTGCTCTCGAACACCGAACTCGCGCCCGCCGAGGTGGTCAAGAAGTCGCTCGAGATCGCTGGCGAGCTGTGCATCTACACCAACCAGAACCACATCATCGAGACGCTCGAATGAAGAGCAGCATGACGCCCCAGGAGATCGTCTCCGAGCTCGACCGCCACATCGTCGGCCAGGCCGGCGCCAAGCGCGCGGTGGCGATCGCGCTGCGCAACCGCTGGCGGCGCCAGCAGGTGGCCGAGCCGATGCGTGCCGAGATCACGCCGAAGAACATCCTGATGATCGGCCCCACCGGCGTGGGCAAGACCGAGATCGCGCGGCGCCTGGCACGGCTCGCCGACGCGCCGTTCATCAAGGTCGAGGCAACCAAGTTCACCGAGGTCGGCTACGTCGGCAAGGATGTCGATTCGATCATCCGCGACCTGGTCGACTCGGCCGTCAAGCAGGAGCGCGAGAGCGCGATGCGCCGCCACCGCAGCCGCGCCGAAGACGCCGCCGAAGACCGCGTGCTCGACATCCTGGTGCCGCCGGCGCGGAGCTCGGCCGGTGGCGAAGTCGGCTTCACCGCACAGGCCCCGGCGCCCGCGGCCGACAACACCGCGCGCCAGGTGATGCGCAAGCGTCTGCGCGAGGGGCTGCTCGCCGACAAGGAGATCGAGATCGAGCTTGCCGAACCGAAGGCGTCGCTCGAGATCATGGGCCCGCCCGGCATGGAAGAGATGACCGAGCAGCTCAAGGGCCTGTTCGCCCACGCCGGTGGCGGCAAGCGCAAGCTGCGCAAGCTGCGCATCGCCGATGCGCAAAAGCTGCTGATCGACGAAGAGGCGGGCAAGCTCGTCAACGACGACGAGGTCAAGTCCGCGGCGCTGGCCAACGCCGAGCAGAACGGTATCGTCTTCATCGACGAGATCGACAAGGTCACGTCGCGCTCGGACAGCGGCGGCGCCGACGTGTCGCGCCAGGGCGTGCAACGCGACCTGCTGCCGCTGGTCGAAGGCACCACCGTGAACACCAAGTACGGCATGGTCAAGACCGACCACATGCTGTTCATCGCCTCGGGCGCGTTCCATCTCACCAAGCCGAGCGACCTGATCCCGGAGTTGCAGGGGCGCTTCCCGATCCGCGTCGAGCTCGGCTCGCTCAGCGTCGACGACTTCGAAGCGATCCTGACCCAGACCCACGCCAGCCTGGTCAAGCAGTACACCTTGCTGCTCGCCACCGAGGGCGTGACGCTGACACTGCAGCCCGAGGCGATCCGCCGCGTCGCGCAGATCGCGTTCGACGTCAACGAGCGCACCGAGAACATCGGCGCCCGGCGCCTGTCCACCGTGATGGAGCGGCTGCTCGACGAAGTGAGCTTCGACGCGCCGAACCGCGAAGGGCAGTCGGTGAGCATCGACGCCGCCGAGGTCAACGCCAAGCTGGCCGAGCTGGCGAAGAACGAAGACCTGTCGCGCTACATCCTGTAGGGCGGCCTGCGGCCCGCGCGCCGGTCAACCGCTCGCCGGCCCGATCGGCAGACCAACCGGGAACACCGGCTCGCACACGACCTCGCTCTTCACCGAGTTGGCGATGTAGCAGGCGTCGTGCGCCTCGTGGTGCAGCTGTTCGATCTGCGCGTGCGTGGGCCGACGATCGCCCGAAAATCCGACCTCCGGTCGCAACGTGACACGCGTGACCGCCATGCGGCCTTCGGCGTTCTTCGCCATCACGCCGACCGCGGCGTCGGCGTAGCGATCGACCACGAACCCGCGCTTGGCCGCGAGCGCCAGGAACCACAGCATGTGGCAACTCGCGAGCGCGGCGACGAAGGCTTCTTCGGGATCGACCGCGCCGGCGTCCGACATCGGCAGCGGCACCGAATGCGGCGACGACGAACCCGCCACCTGCGCACCGCCATCGAAGCGCCACAGGTGGCGGCGGCTGTAGCGGTGGTCGAGAAAGGCTTGCGCCGGGTCGCGCAACCAGATCACTTCGGCGGTGTACTGCGACACGCGCGCTCCCTGCCTACAACGCCAGCCGGTGCGACTGCAGCTGCAGCAGGCCCTCGAAGATCAGCGTGTCCACGGTCTCGAACGGCAGGTCGGTGATCGGTGCGAGCTTGACGGCGGCCCCGCCGGTCATGATCAGCACCGGCTGCTGGCCGGTGCGCGCGAGCAGCTTGCGGTGCATGCGCTCGACCGCGCCGGCGATCGCGTCGGCGCCACCGCTCATCAGCGCGTCGCTGGTGTTGGTGGGGAAGTCGACCGCGTCGCCGGTGGGCGCCTTCAGGCCCGCGGTGCCCATCTCGAGCGCGCGCAGCATCAGGCCGAAGCCGGGCAGGATCAGGCCACCGAGAAAGCGCCCGGTGGCGTCGAGCGCGTCGACCGTCACCGCGGTGCCCACCATCACCACCAGCGCCGGCCGCGCCGGGCCTTGCGCCAGCACCCGGTGGCGCGCGCCGATCAAGGCCACCCAGCGGTCCACGCCGAGCCGGCTCGGGTGGTCGTAGCTGTTGATCACGCCGCAGGCCTGCTTGCTCGAGACCACCCAGCGCGGCTCGAGGTCCCAGATTTCGAGCTGCTCTTCGACGCGCCGCTTGACGCCTTCGCCGGCCACCACGCAGCCCAGCATGCTGCCGGGGGCCGGCAGCGCATGCCAGTCGCGCTCGGCCAGGCTGTCGATGGTTTCGAGGAACACCGCGCCGTGCCGCAGCAGCGTCGCGCCGGGTTGGGGCGACGCGTACTGCGCCCACTTGAGGCGGGTGTTGCCGATGTCGATGGCGAGAAAGGTCATGGGGCAGGCTCAGGCGGCCAGCGACGAGTCGGCCCGATCGTCGAGCAACTGGCGCACGCGGCGCATGGTCTGGGTCGCGGCGAGCGTGCGGTGCGGCTTGCTGATGCGCGACTCGACCTCGTCGAGCAGGCTGCGCAGGTCGGCCCGGGTGCGGGCGCGGCGCAGCCTCAGCAGCGTCAGCGAGCCGGCCAGCGGCGCTTCGGCGCGCACCGCGCGCATCAGGACCAGCCGCGCCTCGGCCACGGCCGGGTCGAGCGCCGGCGCGTCGTCACCCTGCGAAGGCAACCACGAGTCGGGCAGCCGCGGCCCGCCGAGCGTGGAGTCGGTCGAAACCGATTCGGGATACAGCGTGCGTGACGGCGGCAGGATCGAGTCGGACACCACGCTCGCGCTGTCCGGGCCGGGCAGCGGCAGGTCGATGTGCAGCGCGCCCGCCACAGCGGGCGGGCTGTCGATGAGCAGCGAGAAGGTCGGCTCGGGCAGCATGATCAGGCCCAGCGCGAGCAGCTCGTCGAAGCAGTGCGCGGGCACGCCGGCCTGCTGTGCCAAATGGCGCACCTCGGTGGCATTGCGCTTGCCGTCAACGAGGAACAGCACGGTGCGATGGCGCTGGCTGACGCGGCGTTGCCGTGTGCTCAGCTCGGCATGCCCCTGCGGCGTCTTGATCGGAATCGTGCCTGCGACCACGCGAGTCTCCCAGCTGCGCGGCCCGCGCATCGATGTGCTCGGATTGCGCCCGGGCCGCAGCGTCCCAAGGAGTCGCGATTGTGCCGTCAATCGGGCCCGCTGCCGATCTTCAAGCCGCCGCCTACGGCGGTGCAAAGTCACGCCGCGCCGCCCGATCGCGGGCCGCGCGCGCCGGTTCAGACGGACGCGGCCAGCAAGCTTGCCGTGACACCCGCCGAGCCCGACGCCCCCGCCGCCCCCGGTACACCCTGCGCGTCATCGGGATCGGCCGCGCCCAGCAGCGCGCGCAGGCCGCTGCCGTCCAGCGCAGGGTGCTCGGTGCACGCCCGCGCCAGCATTTCGCCGGCCAAGGCGCGCAACTGCGCGGTCGACAGACGCACCCGGGCGCGGAACTGGGTGTCGTCGAGCACGTCGCCCAGGCCGCGGTTGAGTTCGGCGAACCACGGCAGCGCGGCCTGGTCGAGCATCACCGCCGGGTTGCGCTTGGCACTCACCACGGACCAGGCCCGCAGGAAGGCTTGCACCGCGAGATTGAGCGCCTGGCAATGGGCGAGTTCTTCGCGCAGGCTGCCCATGGCTGCCAGGTCGGCGAGCCGGTTCTGGAAGAAGAACTGCGACAGCACGCCCCAGTAGTAGGTGTAGTCCCAGATCACCTTGACCGGCAGCACCTCGGCGTCGCCGAGCAGCGCGTACTGATCGGTGTAGAGCGCCAGCGTGCTGTCGTAGAACGAATGGAAGATCTGGTCGTAGAGCTGCGCGTGCGCGCCCAATGGCCGGCCGGCGCGATCGAGCGCGATCAGCTCGGTGATGTAGGTGTTGCCGATCGCGATGAAGTCGCTGCCGGGCGAATAGAACGGGTCGAGAAACAGGCCGGCCTCGCCGGTGAGCGCCCAACGCTCGGCCGAGAACACGCGGGTGCAGCCGTACGAAAAGTTGCGAAAGAACGCGAAGTCCTGCAGGCTGTGGCGCTGGCCGTCGAGCTCGTCGTACAGGCGCGGCTGCCAGGTCTGGAGCCACTGCATCGCCTTGTCGAAGGTGTTCATCGTCTCGAGCGCGTGAATGCGCGGATCGGCGACGATGCCCACCGAATGCGAGCCCGAGGCCAGCGGGATCAGCCAGACCCAGTAGCCCGCGCCGACCAGGTGGTTGGTCGACAGCCAGCGCGCCTGCGGTTCGCAGCGCTCGCGCCATGCGAGGTCGTCGGACCAGCGGTCGATGTCGATGCGGTGCTGGACACGGAACCACACCGCGTTGGCCTCGTGCGCGTTCGGCAGCGCCAGGCCGAGCTTGCGCTTGAGCAGCCCGGCACGGCCGCAGGCGTCGATCACCCAGCGCGCCGACACATGGTGCGTCTGGCCGGCATGCGCGTAGCTCAGGCGATGCGCCCGGCTGTCGTCGTCGCACAGATCGATCTGGCGCACGACGGCGCCGTCGACGAAGCGCACGCCGCGGCGCTGCACCTCGGCACCCAGAAAGTTCTCGAAGATGCCGCGGTCGATCTGGTAGCTGGGCACCGAGAGGAAGCGACTCGCGCCGATCTCGGTGACCTGGTCGATGTCGCGCCGGCCTTCCGAAAAGAAGAAGCGAAAGCCGAACTTGCGCAACTGCGCCTGCTCGAGGTGCGCCTTCAGGCCGAGCACCGAACTGAAGTAGTGGGCGCCGATCTCGACCGACGACTCGCCGACCTTGTGCGCCGCGTGCGGCACCGGGTGCGCACGGCGCTCGATGACCAGCACGGCGATGCCGTCGAACCGCTCGCGCAGTTGCAGCGCCAGCGTCAGCCCGGCCAGGCCACCGCCCATGATGACGACGTCGAAGTGGCGGCTGGCGTTGTCCATGCGCCGAGTATGAGGGCAGCCGCAATGCCAGGCGCCGCAACGTGCAGCGTGTGAGGTGCCAGGCGCGAGGCGCGAAACGCCATGCGCGCGCCGCGCTCAGGCCGGTGCGTGCGCTCGCAGTTGCAGCCGCAGCGCCAGCCGGGCCGACAGCGGCATCGCCAGCGGCGCGGTCGCGGCGCAGGCCAGCGCCTCGAACAGCGGCAGCGCGTCGGCCATCGCGTTGGTCGCCAGTGCCTGCGCCGCGGGCGAGCACAGTGCGATGCGCGCCGCCGGTCCGCTGGCGAGCGACCAGTCCAGCGCCGCGAGCGAACGATCGCTGCGGACTGGCGAGACCACCAGCGCCGCAGCGAGCATCCCGCGGCTGTCGTTGGTCGAGGCCAGTGCGCCGCAGGCGGCGATGTCGCAGCCCACCAGCAGCACCGCGCGCTGCTCGGCCGCGCACTGCGTCAGCGCCTCCAGCAAGCCCGCGGCAAAGCTGCACTCGAACGCGCTGACCGCGATGCTCGGCTGCATGCAGCCGGTGGCGATGCCCCAGTAGCCCGACGCGGCGTTGTGCACCGAGTTGTGGAACTTGGTCGGCGAGATCAGCAGCGGCGCACTGACCAGCGTGCTGCACATCGCGTCGGTGATCACCGGGTCGCCGTGGCACGAGGTGAAGACGCTGAGCAACTCGTCGGCCCGCCAGCCGGACTGCGCGACCGCGTGCGTAGCGACCTCGAGCGCGAGCGCCACCGTGTCGGGCGCGCGGCGCCGCTCGGCCGGCGGCAGCAGCTCGGGAGAAGGCCGGCGCGCCGGCGGGTCGACCGCCGCACCTTCGCCGCGCAACGCGGCGCGGGCAACGTCCCAGCCCGGCAGCGCCGGCGCCCAGAGTGCGACGGCGTCGATGTAGGCCGTACGCGGCGTCACGCCGGCACCCCGCGTGCGAACGCGAGCACGCAGTTGGTGCCGCCAAAACCGAACGAATGGCTCAGCGCCACGCGCACCTCGCCGCGTGCCGGCTGCAGCCGGATCTGCGGCCCGCAAACCGGGTCGAGCTGCTCGGTGCCCAGCGTGCCCGGCATGTGCCCGGTCTCGATCGCGAGCAGCGCGAACGCGGCCTCGACGATGCCGGCCGCGCCGAGCGCGTGGCCGATGTAGCCCTTGGTCGAGCAGGCGTGGGTGTGTGGCCCGAAGCGGCGCGCGACCAGCGCGGCCTCGACCTCGTCGTTCTTCGCGCTCGCGGTGCCGTGCAGGTTGATGTGGTCGACCGCGTCGGCCGTGAGGCCGGCACGCGCCAGCGCGTCGTCGAGCGCACGCTCGGCACCCAGCCCTTCGGGGTGCGGCGTGGACATGTGGTGCGCGTCGCTCGACTCGCCGTAGCCGATCAGCTGCAGCGCGCCCGGCCGCGCTCCAGCGCGTTCGAG
>JAGWTP010000090.1 GCA_028868895.1 Burkholderiales bacterium | reverse complement strand
AAGCTGCTGGCCGACCCGACGCAGCTGATGGAAGCCTACCTCGCCAGCGCACAAGGCCAGCAGGCCCACGCGCTGGTCAAGCCGCGCTGAGGCGCGCCGCCTCGGTGCGGACGGTTCTTCGCACAGGCCTCCATGCAGATCACGTTCAAGCTCTACGCCAGCCTCACCGAGTACTTGCCGGCAGATCGCCGCACCGCGAACATGATGACGCTGGACGTGGCGCCGGACGCCTCGATCGCCGAGGTCATCGACCCGTTCCAGTTGCCGATGAAGCTGGTGCACCTGGTGCTGATCAACGGCCACTACGTGCCGCCCGACGAGCGCCACAGCCGCCGCCTGGCTGAGGGCGACGTGCTGGCCATCTGGCCACCGATCGCCGGGGGCTAGGCCGGCCGTCGCGGACGCTCCCTGGCCGATGACCGACTGCCCCGAAGCCTTCGAGCGCGACACCGGCGGCACCGAAGCCGAATGGCTGCGCACGCTGCCCGGCGCCTGTGGCCGGCACCCGCTGAGCCTGCCGGGGCCCGGACGGGCGATCGTCGCCATCGAACCCGGCCGACTGTGCTTGCATTGGGAGGTGTTGCCGCCGCGCCGCATCGCGCTGATCAGCCTGCCACGCATGCGCGTGGTCTACCGCTTCGAGGGCGTCGGTGCGGCGCAGCGTGCCGCCTTCATGCGCTCGTTCGATCTGCATCTGCAGCGCGGGGGCGGGTAAACCGCTCGCAGCCGGGGGCCGGAATCACGCGAGGTGCGCAGGGTCCGGCCCGGCGCGCTCACCGCACCAGCAAGCCCGCGTGTTCGCCGGCCGCGATCTCGCCGATCACCGCCGCGTCCTCGAAACCATGGCGGCGAAACACCGCCATCACCTCGGGCAGGCTCGCCGGATCGCAGGTGACCAGCAGACCGCCGCTGGTCTGCGGGTCGGTCAGCAAGGCCTGATCGGTGGCCGAGAAATCGGCCGGCAGCTGCACCTGCGCGCCGTAGCCCGACCAGTTGCGGCCCGAGGCGCCGGTGACCATGCCTTGCTCGGCCAGCGCGCGCACGCCCGGCAACAGCGGCACGCGGGGCCAATCGATGCGCACCTGACAGCGCGCGCCGCGCGCCAGCTCCAGCGCATGGCCGGCCAGGCCGAAGCCGGTGACGTCGGTCAGTCCATGAACGCCGGACAGCGCCGCGAGGTCCGGCCCCGGCGTGTTGAGCCGCGTCGTGGTGGCGATCATGCTGGCGTAGCCAGCGGCGTCCAGCGCGTTCTTCTTCAACGCCGCCGACATCACCCCGACGCCCAGCGGCTTGCCCAGCACCAGCAGATCGCCGGGTCGCGCATCGGCGTTGCGGCGCACCCGCTTCGGGTGGACCAGGCCCAGCGCGACCAGGCCGTAGATCGGCTCGACCGAATCGATCGTGTGGCCGCCGGCGATCGGGATGCCGGCCTCGCGGCACACCGCCTGGCCACCCGCGATGATCTGGCCGATGGCCTCGATCGGCAGCTGGTTGATCGGCATCGCCACCAGCGCCAGCGCCATGATCGGCGTGCCGCCCATCGCGTAGACGTCGCTGATCGCATTGGTGGCGGCGATGCGGCCGAAGTCGAACGGGTCGTCGACGATCGGCATGAAGAAGTCGGTGGTGGCGATCAGCGCCTGCTCGTCGTTGAGCCGGTACACCGCGGCGTCGTCGGCGGTCTCGATGCCCACCATGAGTTCGGGCGGGATGATCCCGCCACCGCTGTTCTTCAGGATCTCGGCGAGCACGCCCGGCGCGATCTTGCAGCCGCAACCGCCGCCGTGCGAGAAGCTGGTCAGGCGCAGCGGGGCCAGCGGGGCGGTGGAGGTGGTCGATGCGGCGATCGGGGTCGGTGTGCTCATGGTGCGGTGTCCCAGTGGGGCGGTGAGGCGCCGATTGTGTCAGCGCCACGCGCAGGCTGCTGGCGCTGCGCGGCAGGCCCGGCCAGCATGTCGGCGAGCAGCGCACGCACCGCGCTCGCCTCCGCAGCCGGCGTGAAGCGCGGCTCGCGCGCGCGGCACTGCGCCGCGAGGTGGCGCGCGAAGTGCGCGTCGCCGGCAAAACGCTGCATCAGCGCGGCCAGCGCCGGCGCATCGCCGACCGGAAAGTAGCCGTCGTAGTCGCGCCCGAGCAGGCCGACGTTGCCGTCGATGCGGCTGGCCAGCACCGGCACCTGCGAGCGCAGTGCTTCGATGACGACGTTGGCGCCGCCTTCCATCCGGCTCATGTGGACGAGCGCGCGCGAGCGCGCGACCCAGCGCCGCGCCACCGCCTGCGGCAACCCGCCGAGCCAGCGGTAGTGCGGGCACTGCTGCATCGTGGCACGCGCTTGCGCGCCGAGCGTGTCGTCGAGCGCGTTGCCGATGTGGACGATGCGGATCGTCGACGCCGGCGGCAGCAGGCGCGCGGCCGCCATCAGCGTCAGCGGGTCCTTCTCGTCGCGCAGATGACCGACCGCGACCAGCCCCACATGGCCGGTGGCCGCGTCGCCGCGCACCAGCCGCGTGGCCGACTGCACGATGCTGCGCGCCTTTGGTCGGGCCGCGGGCGGCAGGCGCAGCAAGCCCTCGTCCTGCAGCACCACGACATGGCTGGCACACTCCAGCGAATGCTGAGCACTCGGGTCGGATGGCAGGTCGCGGTAGAGGTCGGTGCCGGTCAGCACCACGGCGACCGGTGCGCCCGGGTGGGCGGCGTGAAAGCGCTCGATCGATTCGGCCGAGCGCCGTGCGTGCAGCGCGATCAGCGCGTCGAACGGCGTGCCGTCCCACGCCAGCATGATCTGCACCCGGGCCGTGCCGGCAAGGAACCGGCTCCAGCGCCGCGCGGTGTGCCAGTTGCCGTTGTTCGCTGCGGCGAGCGCCGGCGAAACGAGGCAGACGCGGGGGAGCGCATTCATCCACGCATGTTGCCACGAGGGAGGGTGCGGCGTGGATGACGCGAGTCGCCTCGCGGGCGTGGACCAGCCGCGCCAGCTCAGCGGCAGCGCGCTCGGCGCCGCGCTGCGCGACAGCCGCGCCCGCACCTGGGCGCTGGTGGGCGACCTGACACCGGCGCAGTGGCAACCGCCGCGGCAACCCGGCGTGAACCCGGTCGCCTGGGAGCTGGCGCACCTGGCCTGGTTCGCCGAGTTCTGGATCCTGCGCGGCCCGCACGGGCGCGACGCGGATGGCCATGCGCTGGCGCACCGGCCGCCGCGCCACGCCGGGCCCGACGCGCATCTCGACTCGTCGCGCCTGGCACACGACGCGCGCTGGACCACGCCGATGCCCTCGCGCGCGCAACTCGTGCCGATGCTCGCGGGGCAACTCGACGCCTGCATCGACGCACTGCCACCCGATGCCGACGACCACGCGCTCTACTTCCACCGCCTCGCGCTGTTGCATGAAGACATGCACGGCGAAGCGCTCTGCTGGCTGCGCGCCGCGCTCGCCTACCCGGCGCCCGCGGGCACCACGCTGCCGGTGATGCCGGCCAGTACGGCACTCGCGGTGCGTGGCGGCACGGTCGATCTCGGCGTGCGAGCCGACGCGCGCGGCTTCGCGTTCGACAACGAGCGCCCCGGCCACCACGTCACGCTGCCCGACTTCGAGATCGACAGCGCGCCGGTCAGCGCCGGCGCGTTCGCGCGTTTCGTCGATGCCGGCGGCTACGACACGCCGCGCTATTGGCCCGCCGAGGCCGGCGCCTGGCGCGCGCGCTCGGGTCTCGACCACCCGCAGCGCTGGCGGCGCGACGACCGCAGCGGCTGGCAGATGCGCTGGTTCGACCATTGGGTGGCGGTCGACCACGCCGCGCCCGCGATCCACGTCAACGCGTTCGAGGCCGAGGCCTATTGCCGCTGGGCCGGGCGCCGCCTGCCGCTCGCCGCCGAGTGGGAGCATGCCGCGGCGCAGCGCGGGCCGGCCTTCCACTGGGGCGCCAGCGTCTGGGAGTGGACCGCCGACGCGTTCGCGCCCTACCCCGGCTTCGCGCCGGGCCCCTACCGTGAATACTCCGCGCCGTGGTTCGGTAACCACCGCGAACTGCGCGGCGGCGCGTTCGCCACCCACGCCCGCCTGCACGACCGGCGCTACCGCAACTTCTTCGAACCCCACCGCACCGACGTGTTCGCGGGCTTTCGCACCGCGGCACTCTGAACTTCCCCGTTGAACCCACGCCACAGAAAGGCCACCCCGATGTCGAAATCGCTTTCTCAACTGTTGATCGCCGCAGCGCTGTCGATCGGCGCCACCGCCGCGATCGCGCAGACCCCGGTGCTGCGCGTATCGGCCATCCCCGACGAGGCGCCGACCGAACTGCAGCGCAAGTTCGAGCCGCTCGGCGCCTACCTGAAGAAGGAGACGGGGATGGACGTGCAGTTCACGCCGGTGACCGACTACGCCGCGGTCGTCGAGGGGTTGGCCAGCCACAAGATCGACCTGGCCTGGCTCGGCGGCTTCACGTTCGTGCAGGCGAAGATCCGCACCCACGGCGGCGCGGTGCCGATCGTGCAGCGCGCCGAAGACGAGAAGTTCACCAGCAAGATCATCGTGCCGATCGACAGCCCGGTGAAGACCGTGACGGACCTGAAGGGCAAGACCTTCGTGTTCGGCTCGCCGGCCTCGACCTCGGGCCACCTGATGCCGCTGCTGTACCTGATGAAGGCGGGCCTGAAGCCCGACACCGACTTCAAGGCCGTGGCCTTCTCGGGTGCGCACGACGCGACCGTCGCCTACGTGGCCTCGGGCCGCGCCGACGGCGGCGCGCTCAACGCCTCGGTGTGGGACAAGCTGGTCGAGAACCACAACCCGAACGTCGCCAAGGTGCGCGTGCTCGGCACGACGCCGCCGTTCTTCGACTACAACTGGACCGTGCGCCCGGGCCTGGACCCGGCGCTGACGAAGAAGATCACCGACGCGTTCCTCAAGCTCGACCCGGCCAAGCCGGCCGACAAGGCGATCCTCGACCTGCAGCGCGCCAGCCGGTTCATCCCGACGCAGGCGTCGAACTACGACGGTGTCGAGGCCGCGGCCAAATCGGCAGGCCTGCTCAAGTGACCCGGCCGGGGCAGCGCGCGTGAGCCTGACCTTCGAGCGGCTCGGGCTGGTCCACGCCAACGGCCACCGCGCGCTGCGCGACGTGAGCCTGGCGGTGGCGGCGGGCGAGCGCGTGGCGATCATCGGCCCGTCGGGCGCGGGCAAGACGAGCCTGCTGCGCATCGCCGCACTGGCGTTGCGGCCGAGCGAAGGCCGCCTCGAGGCGCTCGCCGTCAACCCCTGGCAGGCCACGCCGGGCGCGCTGAAGCGGCTGCGCGCGCGCATCGGCGTGGTCCACCAGGCGCCGCCGATCCCGCCGCGCCTGCGCGTCGTCACCGCGGTGCTCGCCGGGCGCCTGGGGGCGTGGTCGATGCGCCGGGCGTTGCTGTCGCTGGCCTACCCGTCGGACATCGAAGGCGCGCGCGAGGCGCTGGCGCGGCTCGATCTCGCCGACCGGCTGTTCGACCGCTGCGACCGGCTTTCGGGCGGCGAACTGCAGCGCGTGGGCATCGCGCGCGTGCTGTACCAGCAGCCGCGCCTGCTGCTCGCCGACGAGCCGGTGTCGGCGCTCGACCCGTCGCTGTCGGAGCTGGCGGTGGGCCAGCTCGTCGCGCAGGCGCAGGCCACCGGCTCGACGCTGGTCGCCTCGCTGCACGCGGTCGATCTGGCGCTCAAGTGGTTCCCACGCATCGTCGGCCTGCGTGCCGGCGAGCTGGTGTTCGACCGCCCGGCCGGCGAGGTCAGCGCGGCGATGCTGCACGAGCTGTACGCGACCGAGGGCGCGGCGCTGCCACTGCAGGGCAAGGGCATCGCGCCGGTGGCCGCAGCGTTGCCTCAGGATGCCGGCAACGTGGTGCCGCTGGTGCCCCTGGTGCGGCCGGGCTGCCGATGAACGGCACCGCGCTGCCGCTGGCCGCCGCGCCGCGCGACCCGCTGGCGCTGCGCCGCACGACGCTGCTGCTCGTCGCCGTCGTCGTGCTGTGGCCGCTGCTGGTGCTGGCCGAGTTCAAGCCCTGGGCCTTGTTCGAGCCCGGCAACCTGCGCGTGATGGCGGGCTTTCTGGCGGGTTTCGTGCCGCCGTCCACCTCGGCCGAATTTCTCGGGCTGCTGCTGCGCGCGACGCTGCAGACGCTGGCGATGGCCACCGCGGGCATCGCAATGGCGTCGCTGCTGGCGGTGCCGCTGGCGTTCGCGATGACGCAGTCGCTGTCGATCTCGCGCATCGGCCCGGGCAACGCGCTGTGGCGCGGGCGCACCGTGCGCGGCGTGGCGCGCGCGCTGTTGCTGGCGCTGCGCGCGATCCCCGACGTGGTCTGGGCGCTGCTGCTGGTGCACGCGCTCGGCCTGGGCCCGGCCGCCGGCGTGCTGGCGATCGCGATCACGTATGGCGGCATGCTCGGCAAGGTCTATGCCGAGATCCTGGAGTCGAGCGACACCCGCCCGGCGCGCGCGCTGCTCGAGGCCGGCAGCGGCCGGCTGGCCGCGCTGTGCTACGGGCTGCTCCCGGGTGCCGCGCAGGAACTGGCGTCGTACACCGTGTACCGCTGGGAGTGCGCGGTGCGCGCGTCGGTGGTGATGGGCTTCGTCGGCGCCGGCGGCCTGGGCCAGTTGATGGACCAGTCGATGAAGATGCTCAACGGCGGCGAGACCAGCACCATCTTGCTGACCTTCTTGCTGCTCGTGCTCGGCGCCGATGCGCTCAGCGCCGGCTTGCGAAAGCTGCTCGCATGACCGACCCGACGGCGCCGCACGCCGGCACCCTGACCGCGGTCGACCGCGCGCAGGCCGCCGGGCCGTGCATCACCTGCCTGCTGGTGAGCGGCGCGCTGCTGGCCGCGGTGGTCGCCAGCTTCGTCTACCTGAAGCTCGATTTCGTCGGCCTGTTCGACGCCGACTCGATGCGCTCCATGCGCAGCTTCACCGCCGAGTTCCTGGCGCCCGACGTGTCCGCGCCGTTCCTCGCCAGGACGGCCTGGGCGACCCTGCAGACGCTGGCGGTGTCGGCCATCGGCACGCTGCTCGCCGGCCTGGCCGGCGCGGTGCTGGCGCTGCCCGCGGCCGGGCGTTTCGGCGCGCCGGCGCGCCAGCTCGCGCGGCTGCTGCTCAACGCGCTGCGCAGCGTGCCCGAGCTGGTGTGGGCCGCGCTGATGGTGATGGCCGCCGGCCTGGGCCCGTTCGCCGGCACGCTGGCGCTGGCCCTGCACACCACCGGCGTGTTCGGCCGGCTGTATGCCGAAACGCTCGAGAACGCACCGCGCGGCCCGGAGCGTGCATTGCTCGACGCGGGCAGCGGCCGCGTCGCCGCGTTCGCGTACGCCACGCTGCCGCTGGCACTGCCGCAGTGGATCGCCTACGGGTTGTACCGCTGGGAGATGAACATCCGCATGGCCGCGGTGCTCGGCTTCGTCGGCGCCGGCGGCCTGGGGCAGATGCTGTACTACCACCTCTCGCTGTTCCAGCAGGCCCAGGCCGCGACGGTGCTGCTCGCGATGTTCGCGCTGGTGGTGGCGGTCGACTCGGTCAGCGCGCACGTGCGGCGCGGGCTTGCGCCGGCGTACGCGTAACCGCGCAAGGAGGTCTTTCAGGCCGCGTCGGCGGCGGCTCGCTCGTCCAGCGCGATGTCGACCACCATCTCGTGGGCCAGCACACCCAGCTCGCGCCGCAGCGTGTCGCTGGAAAGCGCCGTCGGTGCCAGCAGGTGCGCGCTGACCTTGAAAGTCGGCTTGGACGGGGCTGAGCCGCCGATGATTTCGGTGTGCATGTTCTCGATGCTGATGCCGCGCTCGGCAAGGATGCGCGTCAGGTTGCTGATGATGCCGAGCTGGTCGTCGCCGACGAGCTCGAGCTCGAGCCCGCGCAGCCCGGTGGCGGTGTCGGCACCCTCGCTCTTGGCGATGACCACCTGCAGCCCCGTCGGCTCCAGCGCACGCAGCGCGGCGGCCAGCGCGTCGGCGTTCTCGCGCGGCACCTCGAAATGCACCATGCCGGCAAACTCGCCGGCGAGCCTGGCCATGCGGCTTGCGGCCCAGTTGGCACCGAACCGCTGCGCCCGCTCCGACAGCGCGCTGACGATGCCCGGACGATCGGGCCCCATCACCGTGACAACCAGCGACGTGGTCGACGCGGGGCGATCTTCCTTCAACACCACGGCCCTGCGAATCATCGGCGCCTTGGTGGCGAACCGGGGATCCTGCGCATGCGCGGGCAACTGTCCGTGCTCTCGCGCGTGGCGTACGGCCCGGGCCAGCAGCTCGATGCCCATCGGCGCGAGGGCGCGCTCCCACAACTCGCGCGCGGTCTCGCCCTTGGCAACAAAGCACCAGTCTTGCGCGGCGATCGCGCCGGCGTCCCAGCCGTCGGCCAGGTGATAGATCGATCCGCCGGCAATCGCATCGCCTTCCAGGATCGTCCACTCCACCGCTGCGATGCCACGGTGCCGGGGCAGCAGCGAGGGGTGGTAGCCGATGCCACCCAGGCGGGATCGCTGCAGCGCCTCGTTGCTGACCCGGGCATGCGTGTGAGCGGCCAGGATCAGACCGGTGCCCTCCGGAATCGCGTCGCCCGGGACAATCTTCGGATTCGCGAGCACGTGCACGGCGAAACCGGCCGCCTGCGCGGCAAGCGCCAGCCGATCGTCCGCCGCGGGCGCGACGATGCCGACCAATTCGACCCCGTCTTCGTTGCGCAACGCTTCGAACACCGTGGCCCCGAAGAACCGGGAACCGACCAGGACGCACTTCATCGACACGCTCCTTGAGCAGCCGGTCGGGCATCGCGACCGTGGGCTGGAAATAAAGGTCCGATTCTGGGGGCGGCCTGTCGGCGCGCCCGCCGCAGTGCCCCACAGGCAACCCGCCGCGCGGGCGTCGGCCGGTCGTGCATTGCGGGCGTTGCCGCGCTGCGCCTGGCTCTCCGGTCGAGCGCGACGGCCTGCGTCAGCGCCGGCTCACTCATCCAGGAAACCGCCCTTGAAAAAACTCCATGCGGTGCCGTCGTGCAGATAGAAGCAACCGTCGGCGCAGAAGTCCTTGCCGGGGAAGAACTCGCGGTAGGCCTTCGGGACGAGTCGCGCAAGCTGATCGTCCGTCAACTGGTCCAGCTGTTCGGGCGTGATCGGCCGGCCGACCTTGAACCTGGGTGTGTCCATCGCTTCGCCTGGTGGTTGCATGCCCGATTCTGGCGCGCCGAATCTGGCACGATGCAGGCCCCCCTTTCTCATACGGAGACTTCTGCCATGACCGTACTTCGTCGATCTCTGGCGCTGGGCGTCGTGTGGCTCGCAAGCGCGACCGCGGCGCAGGCGGGCGGCTTCACGCTGCGCAGCCCCACCATCAAGCCCGGCAGCACGCTGACCCAGGCCCAGGTGTTCAACGGCTTCGGCTGCAGCGGCAAGAACATCTCGCCCGCGTTGTCGTGGAGCGGCGCGCCGGCCGGAACCAAGAGCTTCGCGGTGACGGTCTACGACCCCGACGCGCCGACCGGTTCGGGGTGGTGGCATTGGGTCGTCTACAACATCCCGGGCTCCGCCACGCAACTGCCCGAGGGCGCCGGCAGCGCCGACGGCGCCGGCCTGCCCGCAGGCAGCGTGCAGGCCCGCACCGACTTCGGCGCGCCCGGTTTCGGCGGCGCCTGCCCGCCAGCGGGCGACAAGCCGCATCGCTATGTGTTCACGGTGTACGCACTCAAGACCGACAAGCTCGAGGTCCCCGCCGACGGCACCGCGGCGCTGGTGGGCTTCATGATCCACGCCAACCAGCTCGGCGAGGCCCGCTTCATCGCCCGCTACGGGCGACCCAAGTAGCGCGTTGCGCCGTGCGCTAGGCGCCGGCGCCGCGCGAGACGCCGGCCCAGCGCAGCAGCGCGGCGGTCTCGAACAGCGGCAGCCCCATGATCCCGGAGTAGCTGCCGTCGATGCGTTCGATCCAGGCTGCCACCGCGCTCTGGATCGCATACGCGCCGGCCTTGCCGAACGGCTCGCCGCTGGCCACGTAGGCCTCGATCACGCGGGCCGGCATCGCCGCAAAGTGCACATGCGACGCGCTCACGGCGAGCTTCTCGCGCCCGCCCGAAGCGACCGCCACTGCGGTGATCACGCGGTGGGTCTGGCCGGCCAGCAGCGTCAAGGTGGCGATTGCATCGGCGACGTCGCGCGGCTTGCCGAGAATGCGCCGGCCCAGCGCCACCGTGGTGTCGGCGCACAGGATCGGCGCGTCGGGCAGGCCACTGCGCCGCAGGCGCGCGCGGGCCGCGTGCAGCTTGGCGCGCGTCACGCGCTCGACGTAGTCGGCCGGCAGCTCGTCGGCACGTTCGGCCTCGAGCGCCTCGGCGTCCTCGAGGGCACTCGGCAGCAGCAACTCGTGGCGCACGCCGATCTGCGCGAGCAGCTGGCGCCGGCGCGGGCTCTGCGAGGCGAGGTAGATGAAGCCGGGCGCACTGGCTGCCATGTCGGTGCCGCCGGCCTACTCGCGGTGGTAGGGGTGGTTGACCATCACCGTCCAGGCGCGGTACAGCGCCTCGGCCAGCAGCACCCGCACGAAGGCGTGCGGCAGCGTCAGCTCCGACAGGCGCAGCGTCTCGTCGGCGCTCGCCTTCAGCGGCGCGGCCAGGCCGTCGGGGCCGCCGATCAGCAGTGCGACGTCGCGCCCGTCGCGCATCCAGGCCTTCATGCGATCGGCGAGCTGCAGCGTGGTCAACCGCGTGCCGTGCTCGTCGAGCACGACGCGGCGCACGCCGCGCGGCAGCGCGGCCTCGAGGCGCGCGGCCTCGGCGGCCATCAGCTGCTCGGCGGTCTTGTGGCCGCGCGTTTCGGCCTTCACGGCGTGCAGCTCGAGCCGCAGCTCCGGAGGAAAGCGCTTCTCGAACTCGGCGTACGCGGTCTGCGCCCACGCGGGCTGGCGCTGGCCGACCGCGACCACCAGCAGCCTCATGCGCGCGTGCGGGTCTTCCGTGCCGGAGCGGTCTTGGCGGCGGGGGTCCGGGCGCTCGCAGTCCGGGCCGGCGCCTTCTTCGCAGCGGGCTTCTTCGCAGCCGGTTTCTTCACTGCCGGCGAAAGCTTCGCCGACGTCGACTTGACGCCGACGACGCGGGTGACGACCCGCCCCGCCGGCGCCGCGACCTTCTTCGCCGGCGCCTTGCGCGCCGCCGTGGCGCCGGTGGCCGCCGCCTTCTTCGCCGGCGCGGTCGGGGCCGACTTGGCGGCAGCCCTGGCGGGCGCTTTGGCCGGCGCCTTCGCCGGCACCCGGGTCGGCGCCCGGGCGGGAACGGCGGCCGCGGGCGCCTTCTTCGTTGCCGTCTTCTTCGCCGCTGCCTTCTTCGCCGTCACCTTCTTGATCGGGGCCTCGGCGTCTTCGGCCTTCACGAGCTTGCTCGTGTTGGCGCCCAGCTTCATGTTCACCGGCTTGTCGCCCCAGATTTCCTCGAGGTGGTAGTAGTCGCGGATGGTGGGCTGCATCACGTGGACCACCGCGGCACCACAGTCGACGATGATCCACTCGCCGTTGGCCTCGCCCTCGGTGCGCGGCACCGGGTAGCCGGCCTTCTTGACTGCATCGCGCACGCTCCCGGCCAATGATTTGGTTTGCCGGTTGCTCGTGCCCGAGGCGATGATCACGCGCTCGAACAGGGCCGACAGGTGCTCGGTGTTGAACACAACGATGTTCTGGGCTTTGACGTCTTCCAGGCCATCGACGATGGTGCGTTGCAGCTTACGAATGTCCATTCAGCTCCTGAGAGGGTTTCAAGTCTTGGTAAAGGTGGTGCCGGGCAATATAGCGCGCCACCGGTGCAGGCACCAGATCGTCGATGCCCTGCCCATGCGCGAGGCGCTCGCGGATGTCGGTGGACGACTCCGCCATCATCGGCAGCGCCACCGCCTCGTGCGGCACGCGCAGCACCTGGGGGTCGGCCTCCCGCTTCCCGCCGGGGCCGCTGGCAGCGCGGCCGACAACCGCCAGCGTGACCAGGCCGAGCAGTTCCTGCCAGCCGTGCCAGGTGTGAAAGCCCGCGTACTGGTCCTGGCCGATGACGAGGAACCAGCGCACCCCCGGCCGCGCGGCCTGCAGCTCACGCACCGTCTCGACGGTGTAGCTCGGGCCCACGCGCTGCGTCTCGATGCGCGACAGCGCGAACCGCGGTTCGCCCGCGATCGCCAGCCGCACCATCGCCTCGCGGTGCGGCGCCGGTGCCAGCTCGCGCTGCTTCTGCCACGGTTGGCCGACCGGCACCCACAGCAACTCGTCGAGCCACAGTTCGGCCAGCGCCAGCCGCGCCAGCGCCACATGCGCGTTGTGCACCGGGTCGAAGCTGCCGCCGAAGATGCCGACGCGCTTGGCGCCGTGTGCCGCGTTCGGCTTCGCGCTCGACACCGCGATCGGCTTCGCGTCGGGCTGGCGGGTCGCGTTCAAGCGGGTGCCCAGCCGGCCCAGTCGCGCGGGCGCAGGAACTCGCTGTACAGCCGCGCTTCGGCCGAGCCGGGTTCGGGGTGCCAGTCGTAGCGCCATTTCACGATCGGCGGCATCGACATCAGGATGCTCTCGGTGCGCCCGCCCGACTGCAGGCCGAACAGCGTGCCGCGGTCGAACACCAGGTTGAACTCGACATAGCGCCCGCGCCGGTAGGCCTGGAAGTCGCGTTCGCGCTCGCCGTAGGCCATGCCTTTGCGCCGCTGCAGGATCGGCAGGTAGGCCGGCAGGAAGGCGTCACCCACCGCGCGCAGCATCGCGAAGCTGTGCTCGAAACCGAGCTCGGCGAAGTCGTCGAAGAACACCCCGCCGATGCCGCGCGGCTCGTCGCGGTGCTTGAGAAAAAAATACTCGTCGCACCACCGCTTGAAGCGCGGGTACTTGTCGTCGCCGAAGGGCTGCAGCGCATCGCGGTTGACGCGGTGGAAGTGCGCCGCGTCTTCCTCGAAGCCGTAGTACGGCGTCAGGTCCATGCCGCCGCCGAACCAGCTCACCGGCTCGCCGCCGGCGGGCCGGGCCTGCAGCATGCGCACGTTCATGTGAACCGTCGGCACGAACGGGTTGCGCGGGTGGAATACCAGCGACACCCCCATCGCCTCGAACGGCGCGCCCGCCAGTTCGGGCCGGTGCTGCGTCGCCGAAGGCGGCAGCGATCGGCCCCGCACGTGCGAGTAGCTGCAGCCGCCGCGCTCGATCACCACCCCGCCTTCGAGCAGGCGCGATCGGCCTTCGCCTTCGAGGCCACCGCCGGGCCGCCCTACGGTGGGCGCTTCCCCTCGGGGCGACGATGCCGCAGGCGTCTTGGGGGCCCCAGCGGTGCCAGCCGGCGCGCGCTGCCACGCATCGGTGATGAAGGGCTGCCCGTCCTCGGCCTCGATCGCGGCGACGATGCGCGACTGCAGATCGAGCAGGTAGTCGCGAACCGCGGCGTTGCTGCTCATGACTCGAAGCGGATCGGCGCGGCCAACTCGGGCCGGCGGCCGACCGGCTGGCGCAGGCCGTGCTCGATGGTGGCGAGGTCGGTGACCGGGTCACCCGACAACGTCACGAAGCGCTCCACGCCCACCGTGCGCCGGCCGTAGTCGAGGAACACCAGACCGACCGGCACCTGCGCCTGCAGCGCCACGTGGTAGAAGCCCGAGCGCCACGCGGCGGTGTAGTGGCGCGTGCCTTCGGGCGACAGCGCGAGCCAGAAGAAGCGGTCGTCCGCGCGCGCCGCCGAAATCTCGCGCGCCATCTGGCCGACGATGCCGTTCGGCGACGTGCGATCCACCGGCACGCCGCCGAGCCAGCGCAGCCAGCGCCCGAACAGCGGCAACTCGAACAGGCTCGCCTTGCCCCAGAACGTGATCTGGATGCCCACCGCCCACTTGACGACGATGCCGAGCACGAAGTCCCAGTTCGAGGTGTGCGGGTAGACGATCAGCACGCCTTGCCGTGCCGGCAGCCCGTCGAAGCGCAACCGCCAGCCCGCCAGGCGCAGCGCGGCGCGGGCCAGGGTGCTGCCGCGCAGCGGGATGGGCAACGCCATCGGGCTCGACATGCGGCTCAGCGCTTGATCGCCCGATGGCCGATGTCGCGCCGGAACTGCGCGCCATCGAAATGAATGCCGCGCAGCAGGTCGTAGGCACGCTGCTGGGCGAGCTTGACCGAGTCGCCCAGCGCCGTCACGCACAGCACACGGCCGCCGGCGGTGACCGGCCCGGCGGGGGTGGGCGCGGTGCCGGCATGGAACACCATCGCGTCGTCGGCGTCGGCCGGCAGCCCGGTGATGGCGTCGCCCCTGCGCGGCTGCAGCGGGTAGCCGCTCGCGGCCATCACGACGCCGAGCGCGACGCGACGGTCCCACTCCAGTTCGACGCGATCGAGCGTGCCTTCGTTCACGCCCGAGGTCGCGTGCATCAGCACCTCGAACAGGTCGCTCTTGAGCCGCATCAGGATCGGCTGGGTCTCGGGGTCGCCCAGACGGCAGTTGAACTCGACGGTTCGTGGCTGGCCGCTGGCGTCGATCATCAGCCCGGCATACAGGAAGCCGGTGTACGGAATGCCATCCTTGGCCATGCCGGCGATCGTCGGGTGGATGATCTCGTGCATCACCTTCGCGTGCACGTTGGGCGTGACCACCGGCGCCGGCGAGTACGCGCCCATGCCGCCGGTGTTGGGGCCCTGGTCGTCGTCGAGCAGGCGCTTGTGGTCCTGGCTGGTGGCCAGCGACAGCACGTTCTTGCCGTCGCACAGCACGATGAAGCTGGCCTCCTCGCCTTCGAGAAACTCCTCGATCACGACGCGCGCCTGGCCCGCGTTGTGCTGCACGCCGAGCGGGTTGTCGCCGGCGTCGAGCATCCAGTCGATCGCCTCGTGCGCCTGCGCCGGCGACATGGCCACGACCACGCCCTTGCCGGCCGCCAGGCCGTCGGCCTTGATGACGATCGGCGCGCCGCTCGCACCGACTTCGGCATCGACGTGGGCGTGCGCGAGGGCGGCGTCGGTGAAGGTCGCGAACGCCGCGGTCGGGATCTTGTGGCGCTGCATGAAGGCCTTGGCGTAGGCCTTCGAGCTCTCCAGCTGCGCCGCCGCCCGCGTCGGCCCGAACACGCGCAGGCCGCGGGCGCGAAACACATCGACCACACCCCCGGCGAGCGGCGCCTCGGGGCCGACCACGGTGAGCGCGACCTTCTCGGCCTGCGCGAAGTCGGCCAGCGCCGCGTGATCGGTGATCGCGATGTTGGTCAGCTTCGGGTCGGCGGCGGTGCCGCCGTTGCCGGGCGCCACGAACACGGTGTTGACCTTGGGCGAGGCGCCGAGCTTCCAGGCCAGCGCGTGCTCGCGCCCGCCGCCCCCGATGACGAGCACCTTCATGCGTCGGCTTTCGCGATCACGGCCGGCGTCATTGCGCGATCTCGGCGTTGTGATACAGCGCCTGCACGTCGTCGAGGTCTTCGATCACGTCGAGCAGCTTCTGCATGCGCTGGCCGTCCTCGCCCGAAAGCGCGACCGTGTTCTCGGCGCGCATCGTGACTTCG